>NZ_JBICTU010000010.1:171989-244690 GCF_043197795.1 Sphaerisporangium sp. NPDC049003 | reverse complement strand
TAGCCGCGGGATCAGGTGCACCATCCCCGAACCAGCCGATCGCATCGCCGCGCGCTTACGGCGCGGCAGCCGCGGCGGTCGTCCGTTCACGTTCGCTTCAAGGACATGGGTCCGCGCGGCGAAGTGCGCGAGCCTCGTTGGCCGGGAGAGATGCTCAAGGACTACTGGAGCGCAGGTGAGCAGAAGGGGCAGCTAGGCGGGCGGCGTCAGCGGTAGGTCTTCTTCCAGCAGTCGGACCACGACCGGGCGCGGCTGTTACATCCCGCTGAGGGACGAGGCGACCGAGGAGTTCCACATGCGGACCAGGTGGCGAGCTGCCACTACTTCGGGGTCCGTGATCAGCGGGCGCGGTAGCATGGAAACGGCCCGGCATCGATCTTGATGCAGGGCCGTTCTGTTCCGGTTTTGTGCCGGCCGACGTTGCTCAGCGATGCAGAACAACGACAACCGGCCACGACGTTCACCAGGTCAGCGCCGGTTTCCCGGGAGATCACCGAGGCCGTGAAACCCCGCCGTCACACGTCGTAGTAGAGCTCGAACTCGTGCGGGTGCGGGCGGAGGCGGATCGGGTCGATCTCGTTCTCGCGCTTGTAGGCGATCCAGGTCTCGATCAGGTCGGGCGTGAACACGCCGCCTTCGAGCAGGAACTCGTGGTCGGCCTCCAGCGCGGCGAGGACCTCGGGCAGCGACCCGGGGACCTGCGGGACCGCGCCGGCCTCCTCGGGAGGAAGCTCGTAGAGGTCCTTGTCGACCGGCTGCGCGGGCTCGATCTTGTTGCGGATGCCGTCGAGGCCCGCCATGAGCTGCGCCGCGAACGCGAAGTACGGGTTGCAGGACGGGTCGGGCACGCGGAACTCGATGCGCTTGGCCTTGGGGTTCGACCCCGTGATCGGGATGCGGATGCAGGCCGAGCGGTTGCGCTGGGAGTAGACCAGGTTGACCGGCGCCTCGTACCCCGGCACCAGGCGGTGGTAGGAGTTCACCGTCGGGTTGGTGAAGGCCAGCAGCGCGGGCGCGTGCTTGAGCAGGCCGCCGATGTAGTAGCGGGCCATGTCCGACAGGCCGGCGTAGCCCACCTCGTCGTAGAAGAGCGGCTCGCCGTCCTTCCAGAGCGACTGGTGGCAGTGCATGCCCGAGCCGTTGTCCCCGAAGAGCGGCTTGGGCATGAAGGTGACCGTGTGGCCGTACTCGACCGCGGTGTTCTTGATGATGTACTTGTACAGCATCAGGTTGTCGGCGGTCTTGAGCAGCGTGCCGAAGCGGAAGTCGATCTCGGCCTGGCCGGCGGTGCCCACCTCGTGGTGCTGCATCTCGGTCTCGATGCCGGAGTCGATCAGGCGGCGGACCATCTCGGAGCGCAGGTCGGTGAAGTGGTCCATCGGCGGGACCGGGAAGTAGCCGCCCTTGTAGCGCGGCTTGTACCCGAGGTTGCCGCCCTCCTGGGCCTTGCCGGTGTTCCAGGCGCCCTCGATCGAGTCGATGTGGTAGTAGGCCTCGCTGGAGCTGCTCGCGAAGCGCACATCGTCGAAGATGTAGAACTCGGCCTCGGGGCCGAAGAACACGGTGTCCGCGATGCCGGTGCCCTTGAGGTACTCCTCAGCCTTGCGGGCGACGTTGCGCGGGTCGCGGCTGTAGGCCTCGCCGGTCAGCGGGTCGTGGACGAAGAAGTTCATGATGAGGGTCTTGTGCTGGCGGAACGGGTCCAGCACGGCGGTCGACGGGTCGGGCAGCAACAACATGTCCGACTCGTGGATGGCCTGGAACCCGCGGATCGACGATCCGTCGAACATGAGACCGTCGGTGAAGACGCTGGCGCCAAAGTTTTCCACAGGGAAGGTGAAGTGGTGCGTCGTGCCGGGCAGGTCGGTAAACCTGACGTCGACGAACTGCACCCCTTCGTCCCTGATGAACTTCAGGACGTCGTCGGCGGAGCTGAACATCCAACCTCCCAGGGGCACGGGCTTGCAGACTCGAAGGTAGGCCTGTGCCGTTTCCACCCCATGTCTCGTTTGTTTCACGGGTGTTAAGCGGAGGGGGGTGTGCCGCCGGAAGGACCAAAGCGGCCTCTCGGTATCTTACCTGCATGAACAAGCAACCGAGATGGACGCAGACGTGGATCAGCGGCACCCGCGCCACCGGCGTCGATCTCGGGTACCCAGGCGAGAGACTGGGGCTCCCGAAGGAAGGTCCGGGGTCGGTCTCCGGGTTCGGCAGGCGGCTCGGCGCCATCACCGTCGACTGGCTCATCTGCACCTGGGCGATCGCCCGCGGCCTGCTGGGCGCCGACCCCCGCAGCGCCGGCTGGGTCGGCCTCGGGGTCTTCGCCGTGGAGTACATCGTGCTGGTCGGCACCCTGGGCTCGACGTTCGGCATGAAGCTGTTCGGCATCCGGGTCGCCGCGCTCGACGGCGGCAGGCCCCCGTTCGGCTCGGTCCTGCTGCGCACGCTGCTGCTCTGCCTCGCCGTGCCCGCCCTGATCTGGGACCGCGACCAGCGCGGCCTCCACGACAGGGCCGCCCGCACCGTCGTCGTCCGGGGCTAGGAGCCACAGGGAGCGGCCGGTCCGTACGGCCCGGAGCGGCCGACGGCCGGCCGTACGGACCGGAGTGGCCGCCGTTAGGCGGAAGGGCCGCCGCCGTTCACGCAGGAGAAGATCGCCGTGCCGGGAATGTGCCGGCCGCGCAGCGGGCTCCAGCCGCCCCACGCGCGGTCGTGGCCGGTAGGCCACTCGGGCTCGGTCAGCGACGCGAGGGTCAGCCCCGACGCCACGATCAGCCCCACCCAGTCGCCCAGCGTGCGGTGGTGCTCCACGTAGGAGGGCTCACCGTCCTCGTCGTGCTCGACGTACGGCGAGCGGTCGAAGTACGAGCGGTCGGAGGTCAGGCCGCGCGGGCCGGGATCGTCGGGGAACGCCCAGCGGATCGGATGGCTGACGGAGAAGACGAACAGGCCGCCCGGCCGCAGGACCCGGCGGGTCTCGGTCAGCACGGCCCCGGCGTCGGCGACGAACGGCAGCGCGCCGAACGCCGAGCAGGCCAGGTCGAACGAGCCGTCCGCGAAGGGGATGCGCCCCGCGTCCGCCTGGACGACGGGCAGGCGCGTGCCGAGCTCCTCGTCGATGCGCCTCGCGTGCTGGAGCTGGCGGTGGGACAGGTCGAACGCGGCCACCTCGGCTCCCTGGCCGGTGAGCCACCGCCCGCACTGCCCGGCTCCGCAGCCGATCTCCAGGACCCGGCGGCCGCGCACGTCGCCCAGCAGGCGGGCCTCGGCCTCGTCGAGCCCTTCGGGGCACCAGACGAAGCCCGCGTCGCGCAGGAACCCGCCGTGCTCGGCCTGGTACTCGTCCGCCGCGGAATCCCACCAGCGGCGGTTGGCCCGCACGGTCGGCTCACCGGCCACCGCGCGCCGGTCGACTCCGGAGATGCCCGGCATCACCGCATCTTGCCGCGGGGCATGCGAGCGCCCTTCGGCATCGGGCCCTTCGGCACGGGAATCGACTGCGGCAGCGCCTTGAGCCGGTAGTTGATCTCGGAGACCGCGGGCTTCTTCAGGTTGCGGGGGAGCTTCATCAGGTGGCGCTGGAGCTTCTTGAGGGGGATCTGCCCCTCTCCGTCGCCGCACTGGATGTCGTACACCGGGACGTCGATGGCGACGCGCTGCACGCGCTTCTTCTCGGCCACGAGCATCTTCTGCACCCGGGCGCCCGGGCCCTCGGACACAAGGACGACGCCCGGGTATCCCACGGCGCGGTGCACGAGGTCCTGGTCGCGGGTGACCGCGACGGCGGGGGTGACCTCCCAGTTGCCGCGCATGCTCTGCAGGATCGCCGCGGCGGCGCCCGGCTGGCCGCCGAGCATGGAGTACTGCGCTCGCTGGGCGAGCTGCCCGAAGATCACCATGCCGACCGTGATGCCGACCATGACGCCGAGGACGGCCAGTTGCCACACCAGGCCCGTCACGAGCCCGAGGACGACGAAGACGGCCACGGTGGCGACCGCCGACGCGTAGACGATCGGCATCCCCTTGGGGTTGGCCTTCATGATGATCTGAGCGATCATCCGGAGTTGCTTGATGCGCCCCGGGCGCTCTGGGTCTGCGGGCTTGGCCATGGTTAAAGGATACAAATGCGGAGCTGAAGAAAGGAAAACGTGACCTGAAGACCGGTCAGACCGTGACCGTGAGGGTCGCCGTCAGTCGCCGGTCGGCCACGCTGCGTCCGATCTTGGGTGTCTCGCCCCCCGGGAACCGCGCGCCGGCCCGCGTCCGCCCGCTCACCGAAGGCCCGCTCGGGTGACCGCGTGCTGAGCGGCCGGACCTTGAAGGGACAGCCCGAGCGCGCCCAGGAGCACCGTGAGGTCCACGCCGTACAAGGGGGACCCGCCACAGACGGGAACCCGGCTCAGGCCGCCCTCAGGGGCCGTCCTCAGGCCGTCTGGCGCGCCTCGACGGCCTGCCGGTAGAGACGGCCGGCGCGGTAGGAGGACCGGACCAGCGGCCCGGACATCACCCCGGCGAAGCCGATCTCCTCGGCCACCCGCTGGAGCTCGACGAACTCCTCGGGCTTGACCCAGCGGTCGACGGGGTGGTGGCGCGGCGTGGGGCGGAGATACTGCGTGACGGTCAGCAGGTCGCACCCGGCGTCGTGCAGGTCGCGCATCGCCTGGACGATCTCCTCGCGCTCCTCGCCCATGCCGAGGATGAGGTTGGACTTGGTGACCAGCCCCGCCTCCTGTGCCATCGTGATGACCTGGAGGGAGCGGTCGTAGCGGAAGGCCGGGCGGATGCGCTTGAAGATGCGCGGCACGGTCTCGATGTTGTGCGCGAACACCTCGGGACGGCTGGAGAAGACCTCTTCGAGCTGGTCGCGGTGGCCGTTGAAGTCGGGCACCAGCAACTCGACGCCGCACCCGGGGACCTGGGCGTGGATCTGCCGCGCGGTCTCGGCGTACAGCCACGAGCCGCCGTCGGGCAGGTCGTCACGGGCGACGCCGGTGACGGTGGCGTAGCGCAGGCCCATCTGCGCCACGGACTCGGCGACCCTGCGCGGCTCGTCCCTGTCGTACTCGGCGGGCTTGCCCGTGTCGATCTGGCAGAAGTCGCAGCGGCGCGTGCACTGGTCACCGCCGATGAGGAAGGTGGCCTCGCGGTCCTCCCAGCACTCGGAGATGTTGGGACAGCCGGCCTCCTGGCACACCGTGTGCAGGCCCTGGTCCTTCACGAGCGACTTGATCTCGTTGAAGTTCGGCCCGTTCCTGAGCCGGGTCTTGATCCACGGGGGCTTGCGCTCAATGGGGGTCTGGCTGTTGCGCACCTCCAGGCGGAGGAGCTTACGGCCTTCAGGAGCAACGGTCACGCGCTCAAGCTTACGTCTCCGCGCCCGCTGACCCGGCCCGGGGTCCTCCGAGGCGCGGGAGGTCCGGCCGGAGGGTCACATGCGGCCGGACAGGAGGTCCTCCTCCTGGACGTCGAGGCCTTCGGCGCCGAGCGCCTCGGCCAGCCGCTTCTCGGCGTAGGGGAGGACCTCGTCGACCGTGATGCGCCGCCCGGTCTCGGCCGACAGCGAGGTCACCCCCGCGTCGCTGATGCCGCACGGGATGATGCGGTTGAACCAGCTCGGGTCGTTGGCGCAGTTGAGCGCGTAGCCGTGCATCGTGACCCCTCGCGCCACCCGGATGCCGATCGCGCCCAGCTTGCGGTCGGGCAGGCCGCTCGCGGGGTCGCCCGCGACCCAGACGCCGCTGCGCCCCGCGACACGGCCGGCCGCCACGCCGAAGTCGGCGCACACCTGGATCAGCGACTCCTCCAGCAGGCGGACGTACGCGATCACGTCGAGCGCCTCGGTCAGCCGGACGATGGGATAGCCCACGAGCTGGCCGGGACCGTGCCAAGTGATCTTCCCGCCGCGGTCGACGTCGATGACGGGGGTGCCGTCGACGGGACGCTCCTCGGCACGCGTGCGCTTGCCCGCGGTGTAGACCGGGGCGTGCTCCAGCATGAGGCACGTGTCGGGGATCACGCCCGCGACCCGGCGGGCGTGGACCTCACGCTGGAGTTCCCACGCCTGCTCGTAGGGGACGTCGACTCCGAGACGGACGAGCGCGAGCCTGCCAGCCCCGCTTCCCGTGGTGCTTTCGTGCCTGGCGCGCTCAATCACGGAGCCAGCCTAACGCGAGGTCACGCGGTCAGCAGGCGGGGTTCGACGCGGAATTCCTTCACGCGCCCCTCGTCGTCACGCTCGATCTTGTAGGCGTACCCCTTGGGGTCGACCGTGACGGCCTGGATGAACTCGCGCCCGACGTAGTGCAGGGCCACACCCTCGTCGGCGGCGTACCCCTCGGGGAGCTCGCCCGAGGCGATGGAATCGTGCAGCAGGGCCCGGCGCTGCGGGTCGGAGTTGTAGTGAACTCCACAGGAGTAGGGCAGCAGGCCGAGGCCCTCCGACCACGGGCGCAGGGTGGGGCCGAAGGAGTCGGTGTTGCCGCCGACGTGCCAGCACAGCGCCCCGGCGCTCTGCCCGGACAGCACCACGCCCGACCGCCAGGCCTCCTCGAAGGCCTCGTCGAGGCCGTGCAGCCGCCACAGGGCCGCCAGGTTGGCGACGCTGCCCCCGCTCACGTAGATGACGTCCTGCTCAAGGATCCACTCCCTGGGGCTCTCGACATTGGGCATCGGGAACAGGGCGAGATGGCTCACCTCGACGTCCCACGTGCGGAAGGAGCCGTACATCTTCAGCAGCCAGTCGGCGTCGTCACCGGTCGCGGTGGCGAGCAATCCGAGCTTCGGCCGATCTTGGCCGGTCAGATCGAGTGCGTAACGGAGCAGAGCCGACGCCTCCAGGAAGCCATGACGCGCGGTCGGACGGAACGAACCGCCGCCGATGGCGAGAATGTGGGACTGGCCGAGCCTGCTCATGATCTCTCCTGCTGCATATTCAGGGGCGAGTACGCCTCGCTCCCTACACCACAGGGCCGAGTCGCGGCTTCCTCTCCCATTTCACCGGAACGGCCCCCTAGAGTATGGCTGCCAGTGCCTCGTCGAGACGCGGATGCCTGAACCGGTACCCCATCTCCAGCAGGCGGCGGGGCAGCACGCGCTGGCCGATGAGCACTCCCTCGTCCGCCAGGTCGCCGACCCCGGCCCTCAGGGCGAAACCGGGCACCGCCACGGGCATGGTCGGGCGGTGCAGGGCGCGGCCGAGCGCCCGGGTGAACTCCGCGTTGGTGACCGGCGTGGGGGCCGTGAGGTTCACCGGCCCGGAGACGTCGGGCTCGGCCAGGATGTGGGTCACCGCGCCGAGCCAGTCGGGCAGGGAGATCCACGAGACGTACTGCCGGCCGGAGCCCAGGGGCGCGCCGAGGCCCAGCTTGAAGATCGGCAGCATCTTCCCGAGGAATCCGCCCCGGCTGGTGAGGACATGGCCGGTGCGCATCCGCACGACCCGGACGCCGGCCTCCTCGGCGGGCGTCACCCCGGCCTCCCAGGCCCGCACCAGGTCGGCGATCCACTGCCCGCGCTCCGGGGGACCGCCCTGGCCGTGCGGGCGCGGCGGGGGCTCCCAGGACTCCTCCACGGGGTGCTCGCCCGTGTCGCCGTAGAAGCCGATGGCGGATCCGGACAGCAGCACGCCCGGCTTGCGCTCCAGCCCCGCGATCGTGGTGGCCAGGGTGCGCGTGCCCTCGACGCGGCTGTCGACGATCTCGCGCCGGTAGTCGGCGGTCCACCGCTTGTCGGCGATGCCCGCCCCGGCGAGATGGACGACGGCCTCGGCCCCCTCCAGGACCGTGGGGTCGAGGATGCCCTTGCGCGGGTCCCAGAAGGCCTCGCCGGGCGCCTCGGGGGTGCGGCGTACAAGTCTGACGACGGCGCGGTCGTCGTCGCGCAGGGCGCGGACGAGGGCCGAACCGAGAAGTCCTGAAGAACCGGTGACGACGACTGCCATGCGATCACCCTACGTCGGAGATCGCTCACCGGCCCGGCCAGGCCGCGCGCCGCGTGTCAGCCGGCCCGCCGTGAGCACGTACGGACGTGCCGTGAGCACGCGCCCACGCCCATGAGCACGTACGGACCTGCCGTGAGCACGCACGCGGCCCGCTGTGAGCCTGTACGGGGCCCGCCGTGAACGCGTGCGGCCGGGCCCTGCCGCCTCACAGGACGTCAGGCAGGGCCCCGCCGCGACCGCGGGTCAGCTCAGGCCGAGCTGGTTCTCGAACCGGCCGTCCTCCAGGCGACGCTTGATCGTCGTCAGGAAGCGGGCGGCGTCGGCGCCGTCGACCAGGCGGTGGTCGTAGGTCAGCGCCAGGTACACCATCGAGCGGACCGCGATGACCTCGCCCTCGGGCGTGTCGAGCACGACAGGGCGCTTGACGACCGCGCCGGTGCCGAGGATCGCGACCTGCGGCTGGTTGATGATCGGCGTGTCGAACAGCGCGCCGCGGCTGCCGGTGTTGGTCAGCGTGAACGTGCCGCCGGACAGCTCGTCGGGGCTGACCTTGTTGGTGCGGGTGCGCTCGGCCAGGTCGGCGATCTTGCGGGCGAGGCCGGCCATGTTGAGGTCACCGGCGTCCTTGATGACCGCCGAGGCGAGGCCGCGCTCGGCGTCCACGGCGAAGGCCAGGTGCTCGTGGTCGAAGTACGTGACCTCGTTGGTCTCGCTGTTGATCACCGCGTTCAGCTTCGGGTGCTGCTTGAGCGCCTCGACCGTCGCCAGCGCGAAGAACGGCATGAAGCTGAGCTTCACGCCCTCGCGGCGCTGGAAGTCGGCCTTGGCCCGGTCGCGCAGCCGGGCGATCTTGGTGACGTCGACCTCGACGACCGAGGTGAGCTGCGCGGACGACTGCAGCGACTCCATGGTCCGCTTGGCGATGGTCTGCCGCATCCGCGACATCTTCTCGGTGCGGCCGCGCAGCGTGGTGTCCGCCTTGACCGGCTCGGGGGCCGGGGCGGCGGCCTGCGGCGCCTGCGCGGGCTGGGCGGGCTGCGCGGGGGCGGACGGCGCGGCCTGGGCCTCGGCGGCCTGTGCCTGCGCGGCCTGCTCACGCTGGATGCGCGCGGCTTCGAGCACGTCCTGCTTGCGGATGCGCCCGCCGACGCCGGTGCCGCTCAGCGCGTCGAGGTCGACGCCGTGCTCGCCCGCGAGCTTGCGGACCAGCGGCGTGACGTACGGGCTGTCGCCGCCGGAGGCGGCCGGCGCGATCGGCGACGGGGCCGCGGTGGCGGGCTGGGCCTGCTGGGCGGGCTGCTGCGGGGCCTGCGGGCGGGCCTGCTGCTGGGCGGGCTGCGGCGCGGGCGGCTGCGGGATCGAGGAGGCCGGGGCGGGCGCGGGCTCGGGGGCCTTGGCCTGCTCGGGCTCGGGCTGCGGCTCCGGCTGGGGCGCGGGCTCCGGCTCGGCCTGGGCCTGCGGCTCGGCCTGCGCGGGAGCGGCGGCCCCGCCCGAGGAGCCGTCCCCGTCGATGACGGCGAGCTCGGCGCCGACCTCGACGGTCTCGTCCTCGGCAACGACGATCTTGGTGAGAACGCCCGCGGACGGGGAGGGGATCTCGGTGTCGACCTTGTCGGTGGAGACTTCGAGCAAGGGCTCGTCGGCCTCGACCTGGTCCCCCTCCTTCTTCAACCATCGGGTGACGGTGCCCTCGGTCACGCTCTCGCCGAGCTGGGGCATGGTTACGGAAACCGGCATGGTGTCTACTCTCGCGTTTCCTGTGAGGGCTTAGTTGTGTACGTGAAGAGGCTTGCCGGCCAGAGCGAGCATCGCCTCGCCGACGGCCTCGGACTGGGTCGGGTGCGCGTGGATGAGCTGGGCCACCTCGGAGGGCAGCGCCTCCCAGTTGTAGATCAGCTGCCCCTCGGTGACGAGCTCGCCCATGCGCTTGCCGACCATGTGGACCCCGAGCACCGGACCGTCCTTCTGAGAAATGATCTTGACGGCGCCCTGGGTGCCGATGATCTGGCTCTTCGGGTTGCCGCCGAGGTCGTAGACCAGCTCGGTGATCTCGTGGCCCCGCTCCCTGGCGACGGCCGACGTGATGCCCACCGAGGCGACCTCGGGGTCTGAGTAGGTGATGCGGGGCACGCCGGCGTAGTCGATCGGGACGGGGTCGAGCCCCGCGATGTGCTCGGCGACGAGGATGCCCTCGGCGAAGCCGGCGTGCGCCAGCTGGAGCGTCGGGATCAGGTCGCCGACCGCGTAGACGCCGGGCACGCTCGTCTGGCAGAACTCGTCGACCACGACGGTGCCGCGCTCGATCGCGACGCCGGTCTCCTCGAAGCCCATGCCGGAGGTGACGGCCCCCCGGCCGACGGCGACCAGGAGCAGCTCGGCGTCGAAGGTCTTGCCGCCCTCCAGCGTCACGACGACGCCGGTGTCGGTGGTCTTGACGCTCTCGAAGCGCGTGCCCAGCTCGTACTTGATGCCCCGGCGGCGGAAGGCGCGCTCCAGGAGCTTGGAGCTGGACTCCTCCTCCAGCGGGAGCAGGTGGGGGAGGGCCTCGATGATCGTGACCTCGGAGCCGAACGACTTCCAGACGGAGGCGAACTCGACGCCGATGACGCCGCCGCCGAGAACGATCACCGAGGACGGGACGCGGTCGAGCTTCAGCGCGTGGTCGCTGGTGATGACCCGCTCGCCGTCGATTTCGAGACCGGGAAGCGACTTCGGCACCGAGCCGGTCGCCAGCACGATGCTGTGACCCTCGACGGCCTGGTCGCCCACGATGACGCGGTTGGGGCCGGCCAGCCTGCCGGCGCCCTCGATGAGGGTGACGCCCCTGCTCTTGAGCAGGCCCTGGACGCCCTTCCAGGCGCGGTTCACGATCTTGTCCTTGAAGGCGTGGACGCCGCTCATCTCGATGCCCTCGAAGCGGGCCTTGACGCCGACGCTCGTGGCCTCGCGGGTCTCGTCGGCGACCTCGGCCGCGTGCAGAAGCGCCTTTGTGGGGATGCATCCCCGGTGCAGGCACGTGCCGCCGATCTTGTCCTTCTCGATCAGCGCGACGGACTTGCCTAGCTCGGCCGCTCGCAGGGCGCAGGCGTAGCCACCGCTACCGCCGCCCAGGACAACGATGTCGAAGGGGCCGCTGCCATCAGCCACTGGAAAGCTCCTTGTCGGATCGGTGGGTCCTCACGGCCGGGTCATGCCCGCTTTCACGGGGTGCCCGGCCTGCCCAACAGCATCTTTTCACTTGTCTCGCGTGTATGTGACGCGCTTGGCCGCCGGTCGGCGGCCCGGGCCTCACGGCCGGTCGCGTCCTGCGCTCATCATGCCTCGCGGGCCGCCTGGTAGCGCTCGGCCAGCGCGATCAGGGTGCGGGTGGTCATGCCGGTGCCGCCCTTGGGGGTGTACCCGTGCGGCGCGTCCTTGTTGAAGGCCGGCCCCGCGATGTCGAGGTGGGCCCAGCGCACGCCCTCGGGGACGAACTCGCGCAGGAAGATGCCGGCGGCCAGCATGCTGCCTGAGCGCTCCGGGTTGAGGTTGGCGATGTCGGCGATCGGGGAGTCGAGGCCCTTGCGGAGCTCCTCGGGAAGCGGCATGCCCCAGGCGGCCTCGCCCTGCGCCACGGCCACGTCGACGACCTCCTCGCGCAGTTCGTCGTCGGAGGCCATGACGCCGCAGGTGCGCCATCCGAGGGCGACGATCTGCCCGCCGGTGAGGGTCGCCACGTCGACGATGACGTCGGGGCCGTCCTCGCCGGCGCGGGCGATGCCGTCGACCAGGACCAGCCGGCCCTCGGCGTCGGTGTCGAGCACCTCGACGGTCTTGCCCGAGTAGGTGGTGAGCACGTCGGAGGGGCGCTGGGCGGTGCCGCTCGGCATGTTCTCGGCCAGGCAGAGATAGCCCACGGCGTTGACGCGAAGGCCCAGCCTGGCGATGGCCAGCATCGCGCCGAACACCGCGCCTGCGCCGCCCATGTCGGACTTCATCCAGGCCATGGACGCGGACGGCTTGAGCGACAGGCCGCCGGAGTCGAAGGTGATGCCCTTGCCGACGAACGCCAGGGTGGTCTCGGCCTCGGGGTGGGTGTAGCCCAGGCGCACGAGCCGGGGCGGGTTGGCCGAGCCCTGCCCGACCCCCACGATGCCTCCGTAGCCGCCGTCCTTGAGCGCGACCTCGTCGAGGACCTCGACCGACAACCCGGCCTTGGCGCCGGCCTCCTCGGCGATCTCCGCGAAGCGGGCCGGCGGGAGGTCGGACGGGGGCGTGTTCACCAGGTCGCGGACGAGCGTGACGGACTCGGCCAGCGTCGCGGCCCGCCTCACGGACTCCTCGGCGCCGGACGCGTCGCTCAGCACGACGAGCTCGGTGAGCTGCGGCTTGGCGTCGCCCCCCGTGCGGTACCTGGTGAAGTCGTAGGCGCCGAGCAGGCCGCCCAGGGCCACGGCCTCGGCCTGCTCAGGCGTCGCCGCGGGCAGCGCGAGGGCGGCGCGGGCCGTGCCGGCCAGGGAGCGGGCGGCGACACCGGCGGCACGGCGCAGGACCTCCAGGTCGTACGCGCCGTCCTGCGCGGGAGCGTCTCCGAGGCCCACGGCGACGGCCACGGGCGCGGAGACCGCGCCGAAGGTCGGGAACTTGGCGATCTCGCCGGCCTTGCCGGAGAAGCCGAGCGCGCGCAGAGTCGCGGAGAGCCCGCCGGTGAGCGCGGTGTCGAGGGCTTCGGCGCCGGGCGCGGGGCGGGGTCCGTCGGGGGAGGCGTTGATTCCGACTACGAGGGCGTCGGTCACCACCGACCCCAAGTCAAAAGCGTTAAGTCGCACTGTCGTCACGAAGGCCGATGCTAGCCGTGCTTCCCGCGTACGCATAAACGAGGGTTCGTCCTACGAATTCCTCACCTGCGTGAACGCTCATGATGCTAGCCGACCTGGCACCATCTCGCGGATCGGTGCGAATGGTACTAATGTAACTAGCATCATGTTGCTCACACTCGATCTGAACGATCCACGGCCGCTCCACGAGCAGGTGGCCGGGGCGGTCAGGCACGCCGTCGCCTCCGGATCGGTGCTTCCAGGGCAGCGGCTGCCCTCCGCCCGCGATCTCGCCGCCGCCCTCGGCGTGAACGCCAACACGGTGCTGCGGGCCCTTCGTGACCTGAGGGACGAGGGGGTCCTGGAGTTCCGCCGGGGCCGCGGGGTGTCGGTGCTCCGGCCCCCCGACGGGCGAGAGGTCCTCCTGCGTAGGTCGCGCGAGTTGCTCGAAGAGGCGGATCGGTACGGCTTCCGCCCCGAGGACGTCATTGAGATCATCAAGGAGTTGTCATGAGCCACCGGTCGCGGTTCCTCCTGGCGGCCGGCGCGTGGGTCGTGGCGGTCACCGGTGCCCTGGTCGCCCTCCCCCTCGCGCTGCGCGACCGGCTGCCCGATCCGCTCGCCACGCACTGGGGCCCCTCGGGCGAGGCGGACGGCGCCATGTCCTTCTGGCAGGCGCTCCTGATGGAGCTGGGCGTCTGGGCGCTGCTGGCCGGGGTCGCGTGGTACGCGGCCCTGCGCCGGGACGCCGTCCGGCACAGGGCGCCACGGAAGGCGGCCGGGGCCATGCTGGGCGGAGCGGGCGCCTTCGTGGTGGCCCTGCAGGGCATGACGCTCGCCGCCAACCTCGACCGCCCCGGCTGGCAGGCCGCCGGACGGCTCGACTGGCAGGTCCTGCTCGCCCTCGGCGGCGCGGTCGCCGCCGGCGCGCTCGGCTGGCTGGCCGCCTCGCCAGGCCCGGACGAGCCGTACGCCCGGGAGCCGGTGAAGCAGGCCAGGATGCGGCTGCGGCCGGGCCAGCGGGTGGTGTGGACGTCCTCGGCGTCGAACTCCTGGGTGGCGGGGCTGGGGGTCGCGGCCCTGGTGGCGGCCCTGGTGCTCTCCCTGTCCAGCCTCACCGTCGGGATCGGCGGCCTGCGGGCCACGGCCGGCTCGCTGGCGGTCGCCGGCGTCCTCGGGCTGGCGCTGTCCACGGTCGGTGTCAGGGTGAGCGACAAGGGCGTCGTCATCTCCTTCGGCCCGTTCCGCTGGCCGAGCCGCAAACTCGCCCTCCGAAAGATCCAGAGCGCGAGGGCCGAGGAGCGGAGCCCGCTGCAGGTCGGCGGCTGGGGGCTGCGCGGGCTTCCGGGCAGCGCCACGATCATGATCCGCGGCGGCGAGTGCCTCGTCGTGCGCTACCCCTCCGGCGGCGAGCTGGGAATCACCGTCGACGACGCGGCTCGCGGCGCCGCCCTGCTGAACGCCCTCATCGCCGAGTCGGCGCCCTGACGCGAAGCCCTCAACCCCGCCCCGCCCACCAGCACTCTGCCCCCGAGGTGTCCCATGTCCCGTCGTCCTGGCGATCTCGCCGTGTTCCTGCTGGTCGCCTTCGGGCTTTCCTGGCTGTTCGCTGTGCCGTTGTGGCTCTCGGGTGGCTCCGGCCTGGTCACGGTGACCGGTCTGGCCATGATGTTCACGCCCGCGATCGCCGTGCTGACCGTGTGGCGGCTCCGCCACCGGGAGGTGCCCTTCCGGGAATGGGCCGGGCGGACCGGCCTCACCTTCGGAGGACGCCCGGGCCGCGCCTGGAAGTACATCGCCGTCGCCTGGGCCGGCACCGTGCTGCTCACCCTCCTCGCCACCGCGATCAGTGTGGCGACCGGCCTGCTGAGCGTGGACCTGGCCGGGCTCAGTCTGTTCCGTGCGCAGATCGCGTCGCTGGGCCGGGGCGCCTCGCTTCCCCTCGACCCGCACACGCTCGCCGTCATCCAGCTCGCCCAGGGTCTCATCATGGGCCCGGTGGTCAACGCGATCCCTGCGCTCGGGGAGGAGTACGGCTGGCGCGGATGGCTGCTGCCGAGGCTCATGCCCCTCGGCGCCACCAAGGCGCTGGTGGCGTCCGGCGTGATCTGGGGACTCTGGCACGCGCCCCTGACCCTGCGTGGCTACAACTATCCCCAGCTCGGGGCCTGGGCGGCCGTCATGTTCGTCGGGTTCTGCGTGCTCTTCGGCATCTTCCTCGGACGGCTCCGCCTGGCCTCCGGCAGCGTGTGGCCCGCCGTCGCCGGGCACGGCGTGCTGAACGCCCTGGCCGGCCTGCCGCTCCTGCTGGGAGACGCGGCACATCCTCCGAACCTGGCCGTGGCCGGCGTCACCGGCCTGGTCGGCTGGGCCCTGCTCGCCGTCGTCGCCGCGTTCGTGCTGAGGACGGGCCGGCCGCCCGCGCGTCCGACGCCCGTCCAGGGTGAGCCAACAGGGCCCGCCGTCCAGGGGTGAGCCAAGGGGGCCCGCCGGCCGGGGGTGAAGGTCAGGGCGCCGCCGCGCACACGACCAGGGCGGTGGCGGTGGCGATCTCGGCAAGGGCGCCGAGGACGTCCCCGGTGATCCCTCCGAGCCGCCGGGTGGCGTGTACGCGCGTCGCCCAGGCCGCGCCGAGCCCGGCCGCGAGCGCCAGAGGGTAGGTGACCGGCCCGCCGGCCGCCAGGCCGAGGACCAGGGCCCCGGCGGCGACCGGCACGGTCGCGATGATCGCCGTGCTCGGCCGTACCGTCCCGGCCACCATGGCGCCGAGCCCCCCGGGCCGCGCAGAAGGCACCCCCGCCACGCAGGCCCAGGTGAGCGCGAGCCTTCCCGTGACGCACGCGAGGACCAGCGAGGCCGGACCGGCCTCGGAGGCCGCCGTGGCCTGCACCAGCAGTGTGAAGACGAGCGTCACCACGCCGAACGGCCCGATGTCGGAGCGCTTCATGATGTCCAGCGCCTGCTCGGCCGGCTTGCCGCTGCCGAGGCCGTCCGCCAGGTCGGCGAGGCCGTCCAGGTGCAGGCCCCGCGTCAGCACGGCGAGGGAGCCGAGGGCCAGGGCCGCCGCGAGCAGCGGAGAGACCAGGAACGCGGCGGCGGCCATGACGGCCGCCGCCACCAGGCCGAGGGCGAGGCCGACCAGCGGCGCCAGCGTCATGGCCCAGCCGGCCGTCGTGCGGTCGACGCGGGGCACGCCCGCCGGGCAGACGGTGAGCGTGCCGACGGCCAGGCGCAGCCCCGCGGCGACCGGCGATTCGGGGACTTCGGACGCGGCCATGTCAGACCGGAAGGGGGACGACGCGGCCGGCCACGACGAGGACGGCCTCTTCCGACTCCGCGGCGAGACGCTGGTTGAGGCGGCCGAGCGCGTCGCGGAACACGCGCCCGCTGGCCGTCGCGGGCACCACGCTGAGGCCCACCTCGTCGCTGACCGCCACCACCTGGGCCCGGGTCTGCCGCCAGGCGGCGACCAGGTCGTCGCAGCGCGCCGCCACCGCGTCCAGGGCCGTGCCGAACCGGCCGGGCTTGCGTCCCCGGGGACGGTCGTAGGCGGGATCCCCCCACGCCCCGCACCCGTCGAACACCGCCGCCAGCCAGGTGCCGATGCCGTCGACGAGCAGCGGCCCCGTCTCCGACCTCAGCAGCGCCTCAAGCTCGGTGGTCTCGATGGTCGTCCAGTACGGCGGGCGGCGCAGCCGGTGGGCGCGGACGCGGGCGAGCCAGTCGGCGTCCCTCCCGCCGGTCGGCCCGGTGGCGACATAGGTGACGTCCGGCTCGGCGATCAGCCGCATCTCCGCCTCGGCCGACTTGCCCGAGCGGGCGCCTCCGAGGACCAGCACCCGTCTCGGCGCGAGCGCCCGTGCGGGCGCGGGCAGGCGCGTGTCGAGGATCGTGCCGTCGTCGACCATCTGCGCACCCCAGTACGAAAGGCGCCTGTCCAGCTCGGCCTCGGAGGGAAGGCGGTGGTCGAGGTGGACCGCCACGACGTGCGTCCGCGCGGTGACGAGCCCGCGCCGCCGCAGGTCGCCCAAACGCTCGGGATGGTCGAGAAGGTCGATGAGCACGAGGTCGTAGGCCTCCTCCGCCCAGCTCGGCGAGGGGGACCCGCAGTGGTCGTCCGGCGAGACGGCGTGCAGGACCCGGCCGCGGTCGGGGCCGCTCATCGCGTACCCGTCGGGCGTGACGATCATCCGGTAGCCCTTGGGGAGCGACGCCGGAGGCGCGAGGGGGAGACCTGCGGGCGGCGAGAGCCGTACGACGTCGTCCAGCACGACGGCGGTGGGACGGCGGTGGCCGGGGGACAGCCTGCCGCAGGAGGCGCAGCCGCACGCGGGCTCGGGCCACCCATAGGGGCCGGCCGTGCCGGAGAGCAGAACCTTCACTACGCCCTGACCGGGGAGGGGGGCTCGGCCGCCGTCGCGAGTCCGGGTCCGGCGGGCGCCGGGAGACGGAACGTGGGCGGCATGAGTTGGCCTCCATCCTCGATGGGTCTCGCGGTTCGGCTCGTCCCGGTGGTTCTCCTGGCCCGGCTGGCCTGTCCCGACGCCCTCACGGCAAGATCTGCGGCACACTCCAGGAGATAGGGTCTGCTCAGCCTGTTGAAGGCATTGGGCAAACCCCGTGAAAAGGAGCGTATGGCATGACTTGGCGCTGGCGATATGAAAATGCTAATGGTGGTGAGGTTACGGACGGCCCGCTTCCGCGCGAGATCTTTCCAAGTCAGGCCGACGCGGAGTCATGGCTCGGAGAAAACTGGCGAACCCTTCTGAATTCCGGCATCGAGCAGGTCTCGCTGCTGGAAGACGACAAGGTCGAGTACGGCGGGATGTCCTTGCGTGCCGAGTGATGGCCGGGCCCCTTGGCTATTCCTGTGGCCGATGTGACGAATGTTGTCAAGTGACCGGGAACGCAAGGGGCCCGTGAGCCTTTACGGTCGCGCCCTTAACGCCACCGCCGCTAGGGCCGTGCCGCCGGGCTCTCGGTCAGGGCGGGGTCCCGCACCACGACCGGGCCGAGCGCGTCGTCGATCTTGGCGAGGACGTCGGCGTCGAGCCTCACCCCGGACGCCTTGACGTTGTCACGCACCTGCTCCGGCCTCGTGGCCCCGACGATGGCCGACGAGACGTTGGGGTTGTGCAGCACCCACGCCACCGCCAGCTGCGCCATCGTCAGCCCGAGGTCGGCCGCGATCGGCTTGAGGTCCTGCACCCGCGTGAGCAGGTCGTCGTCGAGCATGCGGGAGATGAAGCCCGACCCGGTCGGGTCGGTGGCCCGCGATCCCGAGGGCGGCGCCTGCCCGGGGAGGTACTTCCCGGTGAGCACGCCCTGCGCGATGGGGGACCACACGATCTGCCCGACCCCCTCCTTCTCGCACAGCGGCACGACCTCGGACTCGATGACGCGCCACAGCATGGAGTACTGGGGCTGGTTGGAGACCAGGCGGTCGAAGCCCATCTCGTCGGCGATCCTGAGCGCGTCGGCGATCTGCGAGGCCTTCCACTCGCTGACGCCCACGTAGAGGACCTTCCCCTGGCGCACGAGGTCGTCGAAGGTCTTCAGCGTCTCTTCGAGCGGCGTCTCGTAGTCGTACCGGTGCGCCTGGTAGAGGTCGACATAGTCGGTTCCCAGGCGGCGCAGCGAGCCGTTGACGCTCTCGGTGATGTGCTTGCGCGACAGGCCACGGTCGTTCTGCCCGGGTCCGGTCGGCCAGTAGACCTTCGTGAAGATCTCCAGGGACTCGCGGCGGACGCCCTTCAGCGCGCGGCCGAGGACCTCCTCGGCCCGGGTGCCCGCGTAGACGTCGGCGGTGTCGAAGGTGGTGATCCCCTCGTCGAGGGCGGCGCTCACGCACTCCTTGGCGGCGTCCTCCTCGACCTGGGAACCATGGGTGATCCAGTTGCCGTAGCTGATCTCGCTGACCTTGAGACCGCTGCGGCCAAGATGACGGAATTGCATGCGACCGACCCTAACCGGCGCCTTCCGGTGATCTGATTCGGGATAGTCTGCCCGGCGTGCGGCGGCTGATCACTTCGAGGGTTCTCAGGCTGGCGCTCGCGGTGACCGCCGCGGGCATGGCGGCGGGGACGGTGGTGTGGGCCTGGCGCGCCCTCTCGCGGCGCGGCGCCCCGCCTGCCCGCCTCGCGTCCGCCCCGGCTCCGTCGATCAGGCGGTCATCCGCTCCGGGTTCTCCGGTCGGGCTCGCGTCCGCCCCCGGCCCGGCGCCGCGCGAGCCCGTACAGGAGGCCGTGCCGCCCGAACCGGTGCTCGGCCGTCCCTCGGCCGCCGACCTGAGGCGTTACGACCCGGACCGGGCGAGGCCGATCGGGAGGTGGGGGTACGTGGCCGCCGCCTGTGTCGTCGTCTTCACCGGCCACTTCGCGCCGTACCTGGGGCCAGGTGAGGGCGGTTTCCTCGTCGGCGGGGGCGGCCCGCTCGTGCCGTACGTGGAGCCGGGCCGGGGCGCCGGCTTCGCGGCGGGACCGTCGGCGGACCCCTCCGCCGGGTCCTCACCCGACCATGTCGCGTTCCCCGGGGATCTCCCGCCCTCGCCGGATCCCGCCTGTCGTCCCGGTAGGCGGCCGATCGTCGTACGGGAGGCCGGCCCCCGGGTGACCAGGCCGGTCGTTCACCAGTGGCGGCGGATCGAGAGATGGCTCAGGGTCCACGCGCCCGTCACCTACGGCGAGCTCCGGCCTCCCGCGAGCGCCCGGGTCGTCGCGCTCGCGGAGGCGCAGATGGGGGTGGACCTCCCCGCCAGCCTGCGTGCGTCGCTGCTCCGCCACAACGGCTCCCGCACCCCCGGCTTCGCGTTCCCCGGCGCGGGCACCGCGGGCGTACGGGCCCTGGGCGTGCGGGAGATCCGCGACGCTTGGCGCGCGCTGTGCGCCGAGGGCAGGCCCGGCACTGTGAACCGCCGCCTGATCCTCTTCGCCGGCGTCGAGGGAGGGCCGGGACTGGAGGCCGACCCCGGGCACGGCGGCGTCGGGGTCCTCGCCGGGGGCGGCCTCATGCCAGCCACGGAGATCGGCTGGTCGTCGTACTACGCGTTGCTCAGGGACACGGCGCGCTCCCTGGAAACCGGGCGCCCGCTGCGGGGCCTGCGCCCCGAGGTGAGCGCGGGCCGGGTGCTCTGGACCCCGGCCCGGTGACGGGTCACCTCTTCGGCGGGACGGGCTTGCCGCCCGGGAGCAGCATGGGCGGCGGGAAGCGCAGGCGGCGGATCTGCATCGCCCGCATGGCGGCGTAGAAGCCGACGCCCTTGAGGTTCTCGTCGGGGAACCGCTTGGCCGCCTCCTTCTTGACCCGCTGGGCCACGAAGAACGAGCTGCCCGCCACCGCGACGATCATCAGCGGCCACAGGATCGTGATCGCGTAGGAGTAGAGGAGCATGCCGGTCTGCCCGCCGAACATGGGGATCGTCCACAGGACGACCAGCAGGACCAGCGAGACGGGGAGGAAGAACTGGCTGATGGTCCGCCGGGAGTCGACCCAGTCGCGGGCGAGCTTGCGCGCCGGCCCCCGGTCGCGGGCGGGCAGGTAACGTTCCTCGCCCTTCAGCATGCCCTCGCGCGCGCGGATCCGCTCGGCGGCCTGGCGTTCGCGAGCCTGCTTGTAGGCCTCTTTGCGGTTGGTGGGGGCGGTCACCGGCTGGCGGCGGCGGCCTTGGGCCTCGCGGCGCTTGGGGGTAGGGCGGCCCTTTCCCATGCTTTTGGCCTGCGTCTCGGAAGACGAGGAGGGAGAGTCATCCACGGGGGCCTGCGTACGACGTCGGAACACGACGTCAGCCTACCGGCGGTGCAACTTAATGACGCCCTCGTGCGTTATGCGTAGGGTGGACCTGAGCGACTTTGCCGCGATAATCGGGGGCTGACGATGAGTGAGCAGCCTGTGGAGTCGCGAGTCGGCGCAAGGGAGCATGAATGCCAGCGCAGCGAGCATACGGCCAGCGAGCGTCGCAGCCAGCGGGAGCATAGGCACAGCACTACCAAGAAGGGGACGGCCAACGCGCATGAGCGTGATGAAGAGACTTTCCTTGATCTTCAAGTCCAAGGCCAACAAGGCCTTGGACAAGATGGAAGATCCGCGCGAGACCCTCGACTACTCCTATCAGCGGCAGCTTGAGCTGTTGCAGAAGGTTCGCCGGGGCGTGGCCGACGTCGCCACCTCGCGCAAGCGGGTTGAGCTGCAGATCAACCAGATCCAGCAGCAGGCGAGCAAACTTGAGGACCAGGGCCGCAAGGCCCTCAGCGTGGGACGTGAGGACCTCGCCCGTGAGGCGCTGAGCCGGCGGTCCTCGCTGAACACCCAGATCGCCGACCTGCGGACGCAGCACAACAACCTGCAGGGCGAGGAGGAGAAGCTCACCCTCGCGAGCCAGCGCCTCCAGGCCAAGGTCGACTCCTTCCGCCACAAGAAGGAGACCATCAAGGCCACCTACACCGCGGCCGAGGCGCAGACGCGCATCAACGAGGCATTCTCCGGCATCTCCGAGGAGATGGGCGACGTGGGTCTCGCGATCCAGCGCGCCGAGGACAAGACCGCCCAGATGCAGGCGCGCGCGGGAGCGATCGACGAACTGCTCGCCAGCGGCGCGCTCGACGACTTCAGCGGCTCGCGTCCCGACGACATCCAGGCCGAGCTCGACCGCATGGGCGGCGGCAGCGACGTGGAGCTGGAGCTCGCCCGCATGAAGGCCGAGCTGGGCCAGGGCCCGGCGCCGCGCGACGCGATCGAGGCCGGCCAGCCGGGGCAGCAGTCTGCTCCGCAGGCCGCTCCGCAGCAGCACTCGCAGCCGACCCAGCAGTACCGTCAGCCGGGGGAGGGCCTGTGATCGTCCGAATCATGGGTGAGGGCCAGTGTGAGATCGCCGAAGGCGACATCGACGTGCTCAACACCCTCGACAGTGAGCTAGAGGCCGCGATCGAGACCGACGACGAGGCCCAGTTCCGCTCGAAGCTCCACGCGCTGCTCGACAAGGTGCGGCAGATCGGCAAGCCGCTGCCCGACGACGCCCTGGAGCCTTCGGAGCTGATTTTGCCCCCGGCCGACGCTTCGATCGACGAAGTCAGGGGCATGCTTGGCGATTCAGGGCTTATACCAGGCTAGTTTGGATATATGACACAAACCCGGTACGCCCCCGACCGGGGTCTCACCGTGCGCATGGTCGTGACCATGTTCCTGCTCGGCTTGCTGTACGTCGCTTTCGTCGGCGTGCTGATCGCCATGGGTGTCCAGGCGATCGTCGTGCTCGTCCTCGCCGGGGGCCTCCTGCTGGTGCAGTACTTCTTCTCCGACAAGATCGCGCTGTTCGCGATGCACGGGAAGGAGGTCTCCCCGCAGGAGGCACCGGAGCTCCACGGCCTGATCGACAGGCTGAGCGTCCTGGCCGACTCACCGAAGCCCCGCGTGGCGATCGCCGACAGCGACGTCCCCAACGCCTTCGCCACCGGCCGGAACCAGAAGAACTCCGTGGTCTGCGTCACCACGGGCCTGCTGCGACGGCTCGACCCGCTGGAGCTCGAAGGCGTCGTCGCCCACGAGATGTCCCACGTCGCGCACCGCGACGTCGCCGTGATGACCATCGCGTCCTTCCTCGGAATCGTCGCGGGCCTGATGACCCGCTTCGCGCTGTACTCGGGGCTCGGCCGCGACCGGGGCAACAACAACGGCCCGCCGATCGGGCTCATCATCATGCTGGTCTCGCTGGTGGTGTACGCGATCAGCTTCCTGCTCACCCGCGCGCTGTCGCGCTACCGCGAGCTGTCGGCCGACCGGGCCGGCGCCCTGCTCACCCAGCGGCCATCCGCCCTCGCGAGCGCGCTGGTCAAGGTGACGGGCGAGATGTCCCGCATCCCCACGCGCGACCTGCGCGAGGCGCAGCCGTTCAACGCCTTCTTCTTCGCTCCCGCGCTGTCCGGCCGCACCGGGGCGAGCCTCGCGACCCTGTTCGCCACCCACCCGCCGCTGGAGCGCAGGCTGGAGCAGCTCAACCGCATCGCCTCCCAGCTCGGCCGGGGGGCCTGAGTGGGCTGGCTGGACGCGCTGCTCGGGCGCAGCAAGCCCGCCAAGCCGAACCTGGACACGTTGTTCGCGCTGCCCTCGGCGGCGGTGACGCTCCAGGCGGCGACCGGCTTCGCGCCGACCGGGCTCGGCTCGGTCTGCTTCCGCGCCGCCGAGGGCGGCGCCTTCGCCACCCTGGAACAGGACATCGAGGCGCTGCTCGGCGACGCCCAGATCGAGCAGTCGAACGACTCCTACGGCTACACGTGGCTGCTGGTGAGAAGGCCGCCGGACGACCTCAGCAGCCTGGTCACCGACCTGCACGGCGTCAACTCCTCGCTGGAGGGGGCGGGCTTCGGGCCGTCGCTGCTGTGCTCGCTGGTGACCTTCAAGGACCGGTCGGACCGGCCGCTGGCCGTCGTCTACCTCTACAAGCAGGGCACTTTCTACCCCTTCGCCCCGCTTCCCGGGCAGCGCCGTGACAACGCGCTGGAGCTTCAGGTCCGCGGGGCCCTCGGCGGTGAGCTGCCGATCGAACCCGATCTGTCCCGCTGGTTCCCCCTCTGGGGAGCCCCCGGCCTCTGACGGTTCCGGCGGTCCGCCGTCGTCCGCCCGTCCCCGCAGGCCGTACGAAGACGATCACTGCGGTCGTTCTCGCCCTTAGGTATGCGAATGGACGGGTATACCACCCGGAAGTTCAGCCATCTCCGGGGGGAAACAGGGTGGCAGTGACCGAGCACGACCGTGTCAGAGCGGCCGGAGAGTCCGAGGGCGGGGGCCGTTTCCGGGCCGTCGTGCCGCGGGTGATGTCGGTGTGCATGGCGGTGGCCGCCGTGTACTCGGCGGTGATCGCCGTGGTCCCGCCCATACGGCACCTGCTCAGGCCCGTCACCGCCTTCATCGAGATGGCGGTCTTCCCCGTCGAGCCGAACCTCGGCTACGCGGTGTTCCTCGGGATCCTCGCCGGGGCCCTCGCGCGTCACAAGCGGGCGGCGTACTGGGTCCTCATGACCATCTTCGTGCTGCTCGTCCTCGGGAACCTGGCCGTCGTGCTGTCGTCGTCGCTGATGCCGGACCTGGTCGAGGAGTTCGCCCTGACCCGCCAGGTGGTCGCCTCCGAGGGCAACCTCGTGCTGTCGGCCGTCGTCCTCGGGATCCTCGCCGCGGCGCACGACGAGTTCTTCGCCCCCACGCGGCGCGCGTCGTTCAGGAAGGCGCTGGTCACGCTCGGGTCGCTGCTCGCGGTCTCCTTCGCGGTGGGGTACGTCCTGGTGACGATCTTCCCCGACACCCTGAAGACGCGCGACCACCTGCCCTGGGCTCTGGAAAGGGCGCTCGGCGGGGCGGCGACCCTGGACCTCTACCGGTCCGGGCGCCCGCCGGGGTGGGTGAACTTCGTCATCGGCCTGCTCAGCGCCGTCGCGGTTCTGGTCGCCTTCGCCGTGCTGTTCCGCTCCCAGCGGGCCAGGGCGGAGCTGCCCCCCGAGAGCGAGGAGCGGATCAGGGCGCTGGTCGAGGCGTACGGCTCGCGCGACTCGCTCGGCTACTTCGCCACCCGCCGCGACCGCGCCGCCATCTTCTCCCCGAGCGGCAAGGCGGCGGTCTCGTACCGCGTGGTGGCGGGGGTCTGCCTGGCCGGGGGAGACCCCATCGGCGACGTGGAGGCCTGGGGGCCGGCGATCCGGGCGTGGATGGACGAGGCCCGCCGCTACGGCTGGGCGCCCGCGGCCATCGGCCCGAGCGAGGCGGCGGCCCACGCGTACGCGCGTGCGGGGCTGCGCGTCCTGGAGCTCGGGGACGAGGCGGTCATCGAGGTCGGGTCGTTCGGCCTTGAGGGCAGGGAGATGCGCGGGGTGCGCCAGGCGGTCAACCGCGTGAAGCGCGCCGGGTTCACCCTGCGGATCCGCAGGCACGCCGATCTGTCCCAGGAGGAGATGCGCCACATCATCGAGCGTGCCACCGCCTGGCGCGACACCGAGACCGAGCGGGGGTTCTCGATGGCGCTCGGGCGGCTCGGCGACCCGGCGGACGGCTCCTGCGTCCTGGTGGAGGCCAGGGACGCCGACGGGAAGCCGGCGGCCCTGCTGTCGTTCGTGCCGTGGGGCGACGACGGCCTGTCGCTCGACCTCATGCGGCGCGACCGCGACTCCGACAACGGGTTGATGGAGTTCATGGTCGCCGGGCTGGTCGCCCAGGCGGGGGAGCTCGGGGTGAAGGAGATCTCGCTCAACTTCGCCATGTTCCGGTCGGTCTTCGAAGGCGGCGCGAGGCTCGGCGCGGGACCGGTGCTGCGCCTGTGGCGGTGCACGCTGGTGTTCTTCTCCCGGTGGTGGCAACTGGAGTCGCTGTACCGGGCGAACGCCAAGTACCGCCCCCGGTGGGTGCCGCGCTTCCTCGCCTTCGACGACACGCGCGACCTGCCCAAGGTGGGGCTGGCCTCGGTGATCGCCGAGGGCTTCCTGGCCGTGCCGAGCCTTTCGACCCTGTTCCGCAGGGGCGTCCGCGGCGGTGGGGCGCGCCCCACCGCCCCCGCCGGCCCCCGCCGGGACGGGTGAGCGCCCGGCCGCGAGGGCCAGGGCGCGGGTCACGCTACGGGTACGGCTTGGCCCTGGAACCGATGTGATCCCCATGAACACGCCACAATGGGTTGAATAAGTCCATAAGTGGGGGGATGGAGGGGGAGCCATGTCGAACCCGGTGCCGTTGCGGCCGGGCGACCCGGTACGGGTGGGGAGCTACGAGCTCACCGCTCGGCTCGGGGAGGGCGGTCAGGGGGTCGTGTACCTGGGCCGCTCGCCGGCGGGCGCCACCGTCGCCGTCAAGGTGCTCCGCTCCGACCTCGCCCAGAACGAGGAGGCGCTCGCCAGGTTCGTCCGGGAGGTCTCCACCGCCGTACGGGTCGCGACGTTCTGCACCGCGCAGGTGATCGAGACGGGCGTGGCCGACCAGCGGCCGTTCATCGTCAGCGAGTACATCGACGGTCCGACCCTCGACGAGGTCGTCGAGCGCGACGGGCCCCGCCAGGGCGCGGCCCTGCACCGGCTGGCGATCGGCACCGTGACGGCGCTGGTCGCGATCCACCAGGCCGGCATCGTCCACCGCGACTTCAAGCCCTCCAACGTCCTGCTGGGCACGGACGGGCCGCGCGTCATCGACTTCGGCATCGCCAAGGCGCTGGACAAGAGTTCCACGCTCACCTCGATGGTCGTGGGCACGCCCGCGTACATGACCCCGGAGCAGCTCGCCGGGGAGCAGGCGGGCCCGCCCGCCGACCTGTTCGCCTGGGCGGGCACGATGGTGTTCGCCGCCACCGGCGGCGCGCCCTTCGGCACCGACAGCCTCCCGGCCATCTTCCACCGCGTCATGAGCCTCGAACCCGATCTCAGCTCGCTGGACGAGCCGCTCAGGGGCATCGTGGCCGCGTGCCTGGCCAAGGACCCGGCCGCGCGGCCCTCGGCGGGCGAGGTGCTCATGCGCCTGCTCGGGCACGGCACCGGCGCGGCCCCGGCTGTCGCGATCATGGCGGAGGGATCGGCCATGGCGCAGGGGGAGCCCACGCGCAGGTGGCGGGCCGACCCCGCCCAGGGCCAGGCGCAGCCCCAGCCCCAGGGCCAGGGCCAGGGGCAGGGGCAGGGCCAAGGGCAGGTTCAGGGACTGGGACGGGGGCAGGTTCACGGGCGGGGACCGGTTCAGGGGCAGGGGTGGCAGGCGCCCGCGCCGTACGCCGGGCCGCAGCCCCCGGCCTCGTCCCAGCCCCCGCCACCCTCGCCGCCGTATCCGGGACAGGGGTACGCCTCGCGGCCGTACCCCGGGCAGCCGCTTCCGAGCTGGCAGACCACCGGCACGCCGCCACCCCCCGCGTGGGCGGGCGACGCGCGGACGACCGGACCGGGCGGCGCCGAGGCCACCGAGCCCGGCGGGCGCCAGGGGAGCCAGGGGAGCCGGGGGAGCCGGGTGCCCCTCATCACCGCCGCGGTGGCCGCGGGGGTGCTGGCGCTCGGCGGAGGCGGGTACCTGGTCGTCCAGTCGATGGCCGATGACTCACGGGGCTCCTCGAACGCCGGCGCGACCGATCCGGCGGGAAGCTCCGGCGAGCCCGTGAGCGAGACGTCGTCCCCGGGGTCCAGGCCGTCGGGCACAGCGGGGACGCCCTCGGCCGCGGGGACGCCCTCGACCCCCACGGCTACGGCCTCGGCCGGGGCGACCCCGCCCGCCGCGACCCGGAGTATCGACCTGCCGGGAAGCTCGATCACGATCCACGAGAACGACGCGGACCCGATCAAGCTGACGTACTACAGCCTGGACTACGGCAAGCGGGTCTACCTCAGGGGCGTGGGGAAGAACTCCTTCGCCCGGACCAAGAAGTACTTCGAGTACACGGTCAGCGGCGACGGCCGCCAGGCGGTGGGCACCGACACCGTCTACACCAAGGACAGCTACTCCACGGTCTCCCTCGTCGACCGGGCGACCGGCAGGTCCACGACGATCAGGATGGCCGAGGCGCCGGTCTACCCGACCTTCCCCCAGTGGTCCCCGGACGGCACGAAGGTGCTGGTCACCCTCAACGAGGCCGTCGACGACACCAGCAGGGGCTACGGCTACGCGATCATCGACGTCGCGAGCCGTAAGGCCAAGGTCGTCCACGTGAAGGAGAAGGACGTCGGCCGCTGGAGCTACTTCTGGCGCGGCGACAGCAGGGCCGTCGGCACGTGGGCACTCAAGGGGAAGACCCAGCGCATCAGGTTCTACGACGTCAACGGGACCGTGCTGTCGACGCTGCTCGACGTCGGCGCCCCGCTGACCGTGGACGGCGACGACGTGTCGCCGTCCGGGACGCAGTTCATGACTTCCTGCGACGGGTCGATCGACCTGATCTGCGTCTGGACCACGGACGGCCAGGCGAGGGCCCGCGTCCCCTTCCCGACCGACCGGCTCATCGGCTGGTACGACGACCAGCACATCGCGGGATGGCGGAAGAAGGGCGAGGACTACGAGGCCGTGGTCATCGACTTCCAGGGCAACGCGACGCGCGTGCTGGCGACGGCCAAGGCGGGGGAGTACAAGAAACAGTACCTGCGCTACACCCGGGGGACCTGAGATTGGTCAAGTTCCGGCCGTCCCCGGAGGGGGCGCGCCGGTGCGGAGCTCCCCCGATGGTGGCATGTCCCCATGATCAAGCTGAGTGTGGTGCCGGCGGCCACCGCCATCGCCGCCGTCCTCCTGGGAGCGCAGGCGGGCCCGGCGCTCGCGGTCTCCGGCACCTCCGCGAGTGCGCCCGCCTCCCTGACGAGGGGATCCGCGCCGGCGGCGCAGCGGGAAGCCGGGACCGACCCGACGGAACTCACCGTCGTCGGGCGCGGAAGCGTCCAGACGATCCCGGACGTGATGCACCTCAACGTCGGCGTGGAGGCGCGCAGGACGAAGGCCGGGGAGGCGTTCGCGGCCGTGCAGAGGGGCGCCGCCAAGCTGACGGAGGTGCTCCTGGCCGCGGGGGTGGCCAGGTCCGACATGCGCACCAACGACCTCTCCCTCGGGACCGAGTACGACAAGTACCCGAAGGTGGTGGGCTTCCGTGCCTCCCAGGGCGTGGAGGCGCTGATCCGCGACCTGTCCAAGGCCGACGCGATCGTCGACGCGGTGGCGGCGGTCGGCGAGGACGTGCGGCTGAACGGCATATCGTTCGAGGTCTCGAAGACGGCGGCGCTGGTGAGGGCGGCGCGGGCCAAGGCGTACAAGGACGCGCGGGACAAGGCCAATCAGTACGCGACCATGACCGGCCGGGGCCTCGGCCGCATCGTGAAGATGGAGGAGGAGGGCGACACGTCCCCGTCCCGCTTCGCGCTGGCCGAGAAGGCCTCCATCAACCCCGGGCACGGATCGGTCACCATCGCCGTCCGCGTGGTGTACGAGCTGACCTAGCCGGGCGTCCCGGCCGGTGCGCGCCGGCCCGGCCGGGCGATGCGGCACCCGGCCGGGCTTCGGCGGTCTACGGGCTCAGGGAAGGGCGAGCATCCGGTCGAGGGCGACCTTGGCCCAGTGCGTGGTCTCGGGGTCGACGGTGATCTGGTTCACGACGTCGCCCTCGACGAGCGACTCCAGGGCCCAGACCAGGTGCGGCAGGTCGATGCGGTTCATCGTGGAGCAGTAGCAGACCGTCCGGTCGAGGAAGGTCACGGTCTTGTCCGGGTGCCGGGCGGCCAGCCGCTTGACCAGGTTCAGCTCGGTGCCGACGGCCCAGGAGGACCCGGCCGGGGCCTCGTCCAGCATCTTGATGATGTACTCCGTCGAGCCGACGTGGTCGGCCTTGGTGACGACCTCGTACCGGCACTCGGGGTGGACCAGCACGTTGACGCCGGGCACGCGCTCACGGACCTCGTCCACGCACTCGGCGGTGAACCGGCCGTGTACCGAGCAGTGCCCACGCCAGAGAATCACCTTCGCGTCCCTGAGCTGCTGATCTGTGAGGCCGCCGTTGGGGCGGTGCGGGTTGTAGACCACGCAGTCGGAAAGGGAGAAGCCCATCTCCAGGACCGCCGTGTTGCGGCCGAGGTGCTGGTCGGGCAGGAACAGGACCTTCCTGTCCCCGGCCTGCTTCGCGGGCCCCTCGGGGCTCTGGTCGAACGCCCAGGTCAGGGCGCGGCGGGCGTTGGAGGAGGTGCACACCGCGCCCCCGTTGCGCCCGCAGAACGCCTTGATGTCGGCCGAGGAGTTCATGTACGTGATCGGCACCGTGATGTCGGCGATTCCCAGGTCCGTCAGGACGTCCCACGCCTCCTCGACCTGGTCGAAGGTGGCCATGTCGGCCATCGAGCATCCCGCGGCGAGATCGGGGAGCACGACCCGCTGGGCGTCGCCGGTCAGGATGTCCGCCGACTCGGCCATGAAGTGGACCCCGCAGAAGACGATGTACTCGGCCTCCGGACGGGCCGCCGCCTCGCGGGCGAGCTTGAAGGAGTCTCCGGTCACGTCGGCGAACTGGATGACCTCGTCGCGCTGGTAGTGGTGCCCGAGCACGAACAGCCTGTCGCCCAGGGCGGCCTTGGCCCTGACCGCACGCGCCACCAGATCCGGGTCGGAGGCCGGGGGCAGCTCGCCGGGGCAGTCGACGCCGCGTTCGCTGTGCGTGTCGGTGCCCTGGCCGAGCACGAAGAGCGGGAGGCCGGTCTCGGTAGTCGTCACGGCTGAAACACCTCTTAGGGGACTTATCGTCTAGTTGACGACTAACACTACACACGAGCGGCGGCCGCTATTCCCGGGGGGGTCGGGGAGACCGTACGGTGAGACAGGAATGTGTAGCGGCGCCCAGCTGTTGGTAGCGTCTAACTGAGACCTCAGAACAAGGCCTCCGTCCCCGAGGGGCGTAGGGGCAGACGGGGAGTCAACAAATGACGGTTGAGAGCAGCGAGACCACGCAGCAGGGCCTGGTCCTGACCGACGCGGCCGCGTCCAAGGTGCGCAGCCTGCTGGAGCAGCAGGGCGAAGAGGGCCTGCAGCTGCGCGTCGCGGTGCAGCCTGGCGGCTGCTCGGGCCTGCGCTACCAGCTCTTCTTCGATGACCGCTCGATGGACGGGGACGTCGTCTCCGACTTCGGCGGCGTCAGCGTCGTCACCGACCGCATGAGCGCTCCGTACCTCACGGGAGCGACCGTGGACTTCGTGGACACCATCGAGAAGCAGGGCTTCACGATCGACAACCCGAACGCCACGGGTTCCTGCGCCTGCGGCGACTCGTTCAACTAGGAGCGCCGGTCGGCACCCCGTCCGTGGATCACCCCACGAGGCGGGGTGTCGTCATGCCCGGACTCACCATCCGGCACGCACGCCGTCCGCTCGCCTCACGGGTGGGCGGCGATGCCACTTGGGCGTCCTAGGGGGGTGCCGTCATCGTCACAGGTGACAATGGTCACTCCTCGCCGCCCGACAGATCGCCGGCCCGTCGTGGAGATCATCGAGGGCCTATCCTCCAGCCTGCGGCCCATTCCGGTGCCGTATTCTTGGCGGTCCCGCCGAGGCTGACAACGAGGAGAATGACCCCGTGCGCATCGCCGTCACCGGCTCCATCGCCACCGATCATCTGATGACCTTCCCGGGCAGTTTCGGGGACCAGCTCATCGCCGATCAGCTCGACCGAGTATCGCTGTCCTTTCTCGTCGACGACCTGCAGGTCCGGCGCGGAGGCATCGCCGCCAACATCTCCTTCGGCATGGGCTGTCTCGGCCTCTCGCCGATCCTGGTGGGCGCGGTCGGCTCCGACTTCGCCGACTACCGTTCCTGGCTTGAGCGCCATGGTGTCGACTGCTCCTCGGTGCACATCTCGGAGCTGCATCACACCGCCCGGTTCCTGTGCACCACCGATGAGCACCACAACCAGATCGCCTCGTTCTACACCGGGGCGATGGCCGAGGCCCGCGAGATCGAGCTGCAGCCGATCTCCGAGCGCGTGGGCGGCCTCGACCTGGTCCTGATCAGCCCGAACGACCCCGCCGCCATGGTGCGCCACACCGAGGAGTGCCGCCAGCGCGGCATCCCGTTCGCGGCCGACCCCTCCCAGCAGCTCGCCCGCATGGGCGGCGACGAGATCAGGTCGCTCATCGAGGGCGCCGCCTACCTGTTCACGAACGACTACGAGAAGGCGCTCGTCGAGCAGAAGACCGGCTGGTCCGACGAGGATGTGCTGTCCCGCGTCGGAGTGCGGGTGACCACCCTCGGGCCCAAGGGGGCCCGCATCGACCGCGCGGGGGAGCCGGCCCTGCACATCGCCCCGACCCCCGAGCTCGGCAAGGTCGACCCGACCGGCGTCGGCGACGCCTTCCGCGCGGGCTTCCTGTCGGGGCTCGTCTGGGGCCTGCCCCTGGAGCGCTGCGGCCAGCTCGGCAACCTCACCGCCACCCACGTCCTGGAGCACGTCGGCTGCCAGGAGTACCAGCTCGGCAGGCAGGGCTTCCTCGACCGGTTCGCGGCCGCCTACGGCACCGACGCCGCCGGCGAGGTCGAGCCGCACATCCGGTGCCTGTACTCCTGATCGCCTCTGTCCCTGTAACGGCCTGTACGGGCCTGTACGGGCCGTATGGGACTCTTCAACGGCTGATCCCTGAACCCGCTGGGAACGCTCCGGCGGGCAGGGGTCAGTAGTTGCGCCTCACGTGGATGGCCCAGCCGCCCCCGGGCAGCTCGTAGCTCGCCACGTGGTGGTGGGACTTCAGCCTGCACCAGGCGGGTACGTCGGTGAAGGCGGCCGGGTCGTCGGCGAGCACGGCCACCGTCGCGTTGAGCGGCACCTCGTTGATGCGCTCGGCCAGCATGATGATGGGAATGGGGCACTTGCGCCCGAGGGCGTCGATCGTCAGGGCGGCGGGCGGCTGGACCGTCTCCTGCGCCGCCTGCTCGGGCGCGGGCTTCCGCCGGCCGGTCATCACGATGTCACCCCTACGCTCTCGCGGATACGCCGGACGACGCCGGGCAGGACGGACAGGAAGCGGTCGACCTCCGCGCCGGACGCGCCCCTGGGCAGGGACACCCTGACGTTCCCATGTGTGAGCACTCCCATCGCCTCCAGCACGTGCGATGGCCGTAGCGTACTCGCCGTGCACGAACTGCCGGAAGATACGGCAAAACCGGCCCTGTCCAACTCCGTCAATATTGCCTCACCAGCCACGTAAAGGCACGAGAACGTGACGATGTGGGGCGCTCGCAGTGTGGGTTCGCCCACGACCTCCACATCAGGGACCAGCCGGGGCACCTCTTCGCGGACGCGGTCCACCAGCGCCGACAGCCGCGCGTTCTCCTCCTCGGCCCCGGCGACCGCCGCCCGCAGCGCCGCGACGGCCGCGACGGCGGCCGGGACGTTCTCGAAACCGGGCACCCTGCGCCGCTCGCGCTCGTCCTCCGGCAGCGGGGAGCGCCACCGGGTGCCCTTGCGCACGGCAAGCAGCCCCACCCCGGCGGGACCGCCCCATTTGTGGGCGCTCGCGGCCAGCACCGACCATCCGGCAGGGACGGGAAGCCGCCCCACCGTCTGGGCCGCGTCCACCAGCAGCGGCACCCCGGAGGACCGGCACGCCTCGGCCGCCTCCTCGACGGGCTGCAGGGTGCCGACCTCGTGGTTGGCGGTCTGCAGGCAGGCGAGCGCCGTGCCCTCCCGCGCGACGGCGGCGGCGAACTCGGCGGGATCGACCCTGCCGGTGAGGCCGACGCCGACGAGCTCGACGGTGCCCCCCTCGCGCTGGTGCGCGGCCGCGGCCGAAAGGACGCTGGAGTGCTCGATGGCGCCGGTGACCAGACGCCGTCCTGCCCGCCGCCGGCCCAGCAGCGTCCCGAGCACCCCCAGGTGGACGGCCTGCGTGCCGGAGGAGGTGAAGGACACCTCGTCCGGCCGGGCGCCGATCACCTCGGCGGCCTCGGCGCGCGCCTGTTCGAGCAGCAGGCGGGCCCGCCGCGCGGAGCCGTACAGGCGCGAGGGGTCGGCGCCGCCCGCGTCGAGGGTCGCGATCAGCGCCTCACGAGCGGTGGGGTGCAGTGGTTCGGTCGATGCCGCGTCGAAGTACGCCACGCGTTCATGGTCGCACCCTTGCCGGACGGCGGTCCGCCTGGGCCGACGCCGGCGGGAGGATCCCGGCAACGGCTCAAACACGTTAACGGGGGCTGGGAAGGAGGGCGGCCCCAGTGCGCGCTAATGTGTCCCCCAGCGTGACGTGAGACAACTAAGAGCGCGAATCTCGTGAATCTGGAAACGATCGCCCAGGAGGGGGACTCTTGGGCTTTATCTGTGGGGTAGGCGATCCGTGAGTCCGACCCGCCGTTCTATACGGCGTCCGTTGGCCCGTCGCAGGGTGCCACGCGCCGTCGCTTTGGCGGCGCTGATGGTCTCCCTGACGGCGTGTGATGGCGTAGGTACGTGGTCTCGTGCCGGCATGCCGGAAGGCGTCACCAAGGAGGCCGGCATCATCCAGAGTCTCTGGAACGGTGCCTGGATCGCCTCCCTTGCCGTCGGTGTCGTCGTCTGGGGCCTGATCCTGTGGGCCTGCGCGTTCCACCGCAAGCGCAAGAACTCGACCGACGCCCTGCCGCCCCAGGTGCGGTACAACCTCCCGATCGAGATCCTCTACACCACGGTGCCGATCATCATGGTGGCGGTGTTCTTCTACTTCACCGCCCGTGACGAGAACGCCATCACCAAGGTGTCGGCGAACCCGGACGTGAAGGTCAAGGTCGAGGGCTTCCAGTGGAGCTGGCGCTTCACCAGCCAGTACGACGGCAAGGTCGTCAGCGTGGTCGGCACGCCGGCCCAGCGCCCCGTTCTGGTGCTGCCGGCGAACAAGAAGGTCCAGTTCGACCTCGTCTCGCCGGATGTGAACCACTCGTTCTGGGTTCCCGCGTTCCTGTTCAAGCGTGACGTCATCCCCGGCGTGAAGAACGTCTTCGAGATCCAGACGCTCGACAAGAGCGGAGAGTTCGCCGGACGCTGTGCCGAGCTCTGTGGCGTCGACCACAGCCGCATGCTCTTCACGGTGAAGCTCGTGCCCCAGGCCGAGTACGACCAGTACGTCAACAGTCAGGCGGGGAGTGCCCAGTGACCGCCATCAACGAGCCCTCGATCCAGGCGAGCATCGCCGCCCAGAGGCGCGCCCGCAAGGGCACGGTCATCGCCCGGTGGGCGTCCTCGACCGACCACAAGGTGATCGGGCACCTCTACCTGATCACCTCTTTCGTGTTCTTCCTGATCGGCGGCGTCATGGCGCTGATCATGCGTGCCGAGCTGGCCCAGCCCGGCCTGGAGTTCGTCAGCAACGAGCAGTTCAACCAGCTGTTCACCATGCACGGCACGATCATGCTGCTCATGTTCGCGACCCCGCTGTTCGCGGGCTTCGCCAACGAGCTCATGCCGCTGCAGATCGGCGCCCCCGACGTGGCGTTCCCCCGGCTGAACATGGTGAGCTACTGGCTCTACCTGTTCGGAAGCGTGATCGCCATCTCCGGGTTCTTCACCCCCGACGGCGCCGCGGCGTTCGGCTGGACCGCCTACACCCCGCTGTCGGACGCCGTCTCGTCCCCGGGCGTCGGCGGCGACCTGTGGATCATGGGTCTGTCGATGTCCGGCATCGGCACGATCCTCGGCGCGGTGAACTTCATCACCACGATCATCACCATGCGTGCCCCGGGCATGACGATGTTCCGCATGCCGATCTTCACTTGGAACATCCTGCTCACCAGCATCCTGGTGCTGCTGGCCTTCCCGGTGCTGGCCGCCGCGCTGCTCGCGCTGGAGGCCGACCGGCATCTGGGGGCCCACATCTTCGACTCGTCCACGGGCGGGGCGATGCTCTTCCAGCACCTGTTCTGGTTCTTCGGGCACCCCGAGGTGTACATCATCGCGCTGCCGTTCTTCGGCATCATCACCGAGGTGCTCCCGGTTTTCAGCCGCAAGCCGATCTTCGGCTACATCGGCCTCGTCGCCGCGACCATCTCCATCGCCGGCCTGTCGGCGGCGGTGTGGGCGCACCACATGTTCGTCACCGGCCAGGTGCTGCTGCCGTTCTTCTCGTTCATGACCTTCCTCATCGCGGTGCCGACCGGGGTGAAGTTCTTCAACTGGATCGGCACGATGTGGCGGGGCCACCTGTCGTTCGAGTCGCCGATGCTCTTCGCCGTCGGCTTCCTGGTCACGTTCCTGTTCGGCGGCCTGACCGGCATCATCCTGGCCTCGCCGCCGCTGGACTTCCAGGCGAGCGACTCCTACTTCGTGGTCGCGCACTTCCACTACGTCGTCTTCGGCACCGTGGTCTTCGCGATGTTCTCCGGCTTCTACTTCTGGTGGCCGAAGTTCACCGGCAGGATGCTCAACGACACACTGGGCAAGTGGCACTTCTGGACGCTGTTCATCGGCTTCCACACCACCTTCCTGGTGCAGCACTGGCTCGGCGTCGAGGGCTTCCCCCGTCGCTACGCCGACTACTCGCCGGCCGACGGCTTCACCGACCTGAACGTCGTCTCCTCGATCGGCGCGTTCATCCTCGGGGCCTCGACGCTGCCGTTCCTGTACAACGTGTGGCGTACGTGGCGCAGCGCTCCCAAGGTCACCGTGGACGACCCGTGGGGCTTCGGCAACTCCCTTGAGTGGGCGACGTCGTGCCCGCCCCCCCGGCACAACTTCACCAAGCTGCCGCGGATCCGGTCGGAGCGTCCCGCCTTCGACCTGCACAACCCGCACCGGCTGGCGCCGGTCGAGGAGCTGGAGGAGGCCCGATGAAGGTTCAGGGCTGGATGTTTCTGCTCTGCGGCGTCTTCTTCGGCGCGGTGGACCTCGTCTACTGGTTCTGGTCGAAGGAGCCGACCGGCACCACCGCGCTGGCCATCTCCGTGGGCCTCGCCCTGATGATCGGCTATTACCTGCTCTTCACCGCCCGCCGCATCGGCGAGCAGCCGGAGGACAGGAAGGACGCCGAGATCAGCGACGGCGCCGGCGAGCTGGGCTTCTTCAGCCCGTCGAGCTGGTGGCCGCTGTTCGTCTGCCTGGCGGCCGCGTTCATGGTCGTCGGATTCGTCATCGGCTGGTGGATGTTCCTCATCGGGGCTTTCGCGGTCATCATGGCCTCGATCGGCTTCGTCTTCCAGTACTACCGGGGTCACTTCTCGCACTGACCGGGACAGAGGCCGGCGAGCGCCTCCGCGCCGGGCCGGCCTCCGCGCCTACCCCCTCCGCCGATCACGTCTGATCGCGCTCCGTACGGCCTGCCTCGCGGGCGACCTGCGGTTTCCTTCAAGGAACCGTCGGTCGTCCGCGAGGCCTTTTTTGCAGGTCGTTTCGGCGTTTCTCCTTGAGCGAAGGTACGCGACACGCTGTAACCGGGTAATAACTCACAAGGAGTGATCCATCGGAGCGGGGGAGACGTAACGTGGGACACGTCGAGATCCGGGTGGTCGCCCTTGGGGCGGGGGCGTTGGCCCTGTTGCTGGCGGGCGGTTGTACGAACGGCACCGACCGAGAAGGACAAGACACCGCTGGTTCACGGGCTGAGCTGGCTGTGAGCGTTTCTCCGGGCAACGGGGCGACCCAGGTGGCACCTGAACTGCCCGTCATGGTCGGAGCCGTCAACGGCGCTCTCAGGAGCGTCAGCGTCCGCGTCAAGTCCAAGGACACGCCCGTCGCGGGCCTGTTGAGCGCGGACCGCACCCAGTGGCGAAGCAAGCGCGCCATGGCCCCGGGGGAGACCTACCAGGTGACCGTCGTCGCCGTGGACCCCGCGGGCAGGACCAAGCAGGTGAGCAGCGAGTTCTCCACGGTCAAGGCGTCCCAGCTGTTCGCGATCGACAAGATCCTTCCCAACAAGGAGATCACCGGCCTGACGGTCGGCATCGGCATGCCGATCATGCTGACCTTCGACCATCCCATCACCGACCGGGTCTCGGTGGAGCGCAACCTCATGGTGCAGGCCTCCAACCCGGTCGAGGGGGCGTGGCACTGGTTCGACGACAAGTCGGTCAGCTTCAGGCCCAAGCAGTACTGGCCCGCCCACACCAAGGTGAAGCTGGTGGCGCAGCTCGCCGGGGTGCACGGCGGCGCCGGAATGTACGGCCGCCAGGACTACGTCCGGGAGTTCACCATCGGGCGGTCCCAGATCAGCCACGCGGACACCGTCTCGCACCAGATGACGGTCAAGCGCGACGGCCAGGTCGTCAGGACCGTGCCGCTCAGCGCCGGCGAGGGCGGCGACTGGAGGCACTACACGACCAACGGCGTCCACCTGGCGATGTCGCGCGAGGACGTCACCACCATGACCAACCCCGACGCGGGGCCCGGCAGCGCCGGTTACTACAGCCTGACCGTGTACGACACCGTGCGGATCTCCGACAGCGGGGAGTACGTCCACGGCGCTCCCTGGTCGGTGGGCTCGCAGGGCAACTCCAACGTCAGCCACGGCTGCATCAATGTCAGCCCGTCGAACGCCAAGTGGTTCAAGGAGACGACCCTGATCGGCGACCCGATCATCGTGAGCGGCACGCCCCGCCAGCTCGACCCGGCCAACGGGTGGGGCCACTGGCAGGAGACCTGGCCGCAGTGGCTCCGCTGGAGCGGCCTGCGGTCGGGGTTCACCACCGAGACGCTGTCGGCGTACCCCGCGGCCGACCACACCGCCACCACGGCGGACGAGAAGAAGAACAAGGGCACTTCCTGACGGAGACGCCACAGGGCCCGGACGCGATCTCGCGTCCGGGCCCTGTGGTCTTTCTTGTTCGTGTACTCCGGAGCCGGCGGCTCAGTGGCCGAGGGCCTTGGTGTCCTCGTCGCCGTGACCCGTGCCGACCGCGGCGGGCGTTGCCCCGTGGCCGTCGTGCCCGTCGTGGTGGCCGTTGTGGGCCGTGTCGAGCGCGATCGCGTCGGTGTCGGCCGAGTACGTCTCGCTGAGCTTGGCCCGGAGCCTGCCGAGCGGGTTCCGCATCCCCTTGGGGGGGACGCCGTCGCCGTCCGGGCCGGCCTCGATGGCGGGGATGGACTTCTTCCCCTGGACCAGGGCCACCAGGTCATCGGCCGGGGGCACGTGGACCTCGATGTACTCACCGTGCGGCAGGCGCTTGATGACGCCGGACTCCACACCGTGGACCACCAGTTCGAGGTCCTTGCGCTGGAGCCCGATGCACATCCGGTAGGTGATGAAGTACGCGATCGCCGGCCCCACGAAGACCAGCACCCGCCCGACCTCGGTCGTGGTGTAGAGCGAGATGTGGAACTTCGCCGAGATCCAGTCGTTGGCGCCCAGCAGCCACAGCACACCATAGAACGTGATGGCCGCGAGGCCGATCGAGGTGCGGTGCGGGTTGTTGCGCGGCCGGTCGGCCACGTGGTGCTCGCTCCTGTCGCCGGTGATCCACTGCTCGGCGAACGGATAGAGCGCGAGGCCGGTCATGATGATGCCCATCGGCAGCAGAGCCGGGATGAGCACGCTCAGCGGGAGGGTGTACCCCAGGAAGTTGATCTCCCACGCGGGCATGAGCCGCAGCGAGCCTTCCAGGAAGCCCATGTAGAAGTCGGGCTGGGAACCCGCCGAGATGTCGGCCGGCGTGTACGGGCCGAACAACCAGATCGGGTTGATCTGCGCGAACGTGCCGAGCAGCGCCAGCACACCGAAGGTGAACAGGAAGTAGGCGCCGGCCTTGGCCATGAAGGCCGGGTAGAACGGAGCGCCCACCACGTTGGTCTCGGTGCGGCCCTTGCCCGGCATCTGCGTGTGCTTCTGCACCCACATGAGGATCATGTGCGCGGAGATGAGCGCCAGCAGGATGCCCGGGATCAGCAGGATGTGCAGGCTGTAGAACCGCGAGATCACGTCCTCGCCGGGATACTCGCCGCCGAACAGGAAGTACGTGATGTACGTGCCGACAAGCGGGAGGGAGATGGCCACACCCTCGGTGATCCGCAGACCGGCGCCGGAGAGCAGGTCGTCGGGGAGGGAGTAGCCGGTCAGGCCCTCGGCGAGCGCGAGTGTGAGAAGAAGCACACCGATGATCCAGTTGAGCTCGCGCGGCTTGCGGTAGGCGCCGGTGAAGAACACGCGGAGCATGTGCACCATCATGCCCGCCACGAACAGCAGCGCCGCCCAGTGGTGGATCTGGCGGATCAGCAGACCGCCGCGGACGTCGAAGCTGATGTGCAGCGAGGACTCGTAGGCCTGCGACATGTGGACGCCCACGAGCGGCCCGTAAGAGCCGTTGTAGGTGACCTCGGCCATGCTCGGCTTGAACCAGAACGTCAGGAACGTACCGGTCAGAAGCAGGATGATGAAGGAGTAGAGCGCGATCTCACCGAGCAGGAACGACCAGTGGTCCGGGAAGACCTTGCGCAGGTTGCGCTTGAGGAAGTTGCCCGCGCCGATGCGGTCGTCGATGAAACTCGCGGGTCCCGCGATGGCCTTGGGAGGACCGTCGAGGCTCATTTCTGCCCCCTAGCTTCGGCTTCGGCGTCCCCGCGCTCCCAGAAGCTGGGTCCGACCGGGACATTGAAGTCGCTCTGTGCGATGAGGTACCCCTCGCCGTCGACCCCGATCGGCAGCTGGGGCAGGGGACGCGCGGCGGGGCCGAAGATGACCTTCGCTCCGTCTGCCGCGTCGAAGGTGGACTGGTGACAGGGGCAGAGGATGTGGTGCGTCGTCTGCTCGTAGAGCGCTGCCGGACAGCCCACGTGCGTGCAGATTTTAGAGTATGCAACGATGCTGTCGTAGGTCCAATTGAGCTTGGTGCCCGATTTGATCTCTTCCGGCCGGAACTTGATCAGGATCAAGGTCGCCTTGGCCAGGGCGTTGAGGTCTTCCTCGTACCCCTCGGGCACCACCGACAGGATGCCGCCGGGGGAGTTGAAGTCCGCCGCGCGGATCGGCTCGTGGGTCCCCTCGACGATCAGGCGGCGGCCCTTGTTCCAGACCGTGTGCCGCAGCGAGGTGCCCGGCAGCGGGCCGAGGTCCTTCAGCAGCACCAGCGGCAGCAGGCCGAGCGGGGCGGAGGCCAGCAGAAGCGTGCGGCGCAGCAGCTTGTGCCGGACGAAGCCGCTCTCCTCGGCGCCCTGCAGGAAGGTCTTCTCGACCTCCTCGCGCACCTGGGGCGCGGAGGCCATCGGGTGGCGCTCCTGCACGAGGCTGTACTTAGGCATGATCTGCCGGACCCAGACCACGATGCCGGCCGCCAGGGACAACAGGGCGATCGTCAGCGTGCCGCCGAGGGCGAAGTTGGAGACCTGGGTGCGGTCGATCGTGCCGACCTGGAAGACGACGTACGAGACCACGAAGGCGACGCCCGCCAGGAAGGCGACCACGAACAGCAGGGCGGCGACGCGCTCGCCCCTGCGCGCGGCCGCCGGGTCGGGGAACTTCACCCCTTCGAACACGATCGGACCGTCGTCCTTGGGCGGCGCGCCGAGCACGGACTCCTCACCCCGCGGAGGGGGGGTGCCGATGACGCGCCTCGGGACGCGGTCGTCGGGCTGGTCGATGTCGTTCCGGTTCTCAGTCATGGTTGGCCTGACGCTTCTTCGCGGTGATCCAGATGGCGGCGAGGGCGAGGAGGCTGATGCCCACGACCCAGGCCACGAGGCCCTCGGTGACAGGGCCGATCCGGCCGAGGCCGCTGCCGCCCGGGTCGGGCTGGTTACGTGCGCCGACGATGTACGCGATCATGTCGCGCTTCTGCTCGGGGGTGATCGTGCTGTCGTTGAAGACCGGCATGGCCTGCGGGCCCGTGGCCATCGCCTCGTAGATCTGGGTGGGTGTGGCGGGGTTCAGCGGAGGCGCGTACTTGCCGTAGGTCAGGCCGCCGCCCGAGCCCACGAAGTTGTGGCACTGGATGCAGTTGGCCCGGAACAGCTCACCCCCCTTGGCGGGGTCGCCCTTGGCCGGGTCCACCGACTCCAGGGAAGGCTTGGCGGGACCGCCGCCGAGCGACTGCACGTAGGCGGCGAGCTGCCGGACGGTGTCCGGGTTGACCCACTCGGCGGGACGCTTGCGCGGAGCCTGGGGGCCGGGGTTCGCGAACGGCATGCGGCCGCTGGACACCTGGAAGTCCACGGCCGCCGCGCCGGCGCCGATGAGGCTCGGGCCCGATGCACCGCCGGGCGCGTAGGAGCCCTCGGCGTTCAGGCCGTGGCAGCTCGCGCAGTGCGCCGCGAAGAGCTCCTTGCCCGCGGCCACGTCGTCCGCCCTGCCGGAGGCGATCGCCGCGTCGGCCCGGTCGCCTCCGGGCGCGAGCAGGGCGTACACCCCTCCGAGGAGGCTCAGGGCCAGAAGGAGGACGGCATATCGCGCGAGTGGATGCCGCCTCCGTGCGGTGATCGAGTTCACCGATATCCTCGTTCCGATCATTTGATGATGTAGATGGTCGCGAAGAGGCCGATCCAGACGACGTCGACGAAGTGCCAGTAGTAGGACACGACGATCGCGCTGGTGGCCTGCTCATGGGTGAAGCGCTTCGCGGCGTACGTGCGTCCCAGCATGAACAGGAACGCGATCAGACCACCGGTCACGTGCAGGCCGTGGAAGCCCGTGGTGAGGTAGAAGACCGAACCATAGGCGTTGGAGGACAGGGTCACGCCCTCTTCCACCAGGTTGTGGTACTCGTACAGCTGGCCTCCGACGAACCAGGCGCCCATGAGGAAGCTGATGACGTACCAGAACCGGAGCTTCTTGACCTGGCCCTTCTCAGCGGCCCACACGCCCAGCTGGCACGTCACACTCGACAGGACCAGGACGATCGTGTTGACCAGCGCGTACGGGACGTCCAGGTGGACGCCTTCGGGCAGCGTGGGCCAGGGCTTGTCCTGGCCGAGACTGACCGACCGGATGGTGAAGTACATCGCGAACAGCGCCGCGAAGAACATGAGCTCAGAGGACAGCCAAACGATCGTCCCGACGCTGACCAAGTTGGGCCGGCGGGACGATGGTGCTGTCGTCGTCGTAATTGCGGATGCTGTCGCCACGCCCAGCATTATTGCGGCTCTCCTGGTTGGGTCGCCGCACGACCCCCCGGTTGCGGGCGCATCGGTCCCATAAACGAGACATACGGCCGGAACTACGCCAAGTCTGACTGGTCTGGGATTCCGTCGGCGGGGACAGGTAGCATCCGTGGTGACCATACCTCGTCAATCGATAGTGAGCGCGACCGTGAGCATGAGGGTTCTCGTCTACAGTGACGACGCAAGCACCCGCGAGAAGGTGCGGCTGGCGATCGGGCGGCGTCCGGCCGCCGACGTGCCCCTCGTGGAGATCGTGGAGTGCGCGACGCAGCCCGCCGTCATCAAGCAGCTCGACTCCGGGGAGATCGACGTCGCCGTGCTCGACGGGGAGGCCGTTCCCGCCGGGGGCATGGGCATCAGCCGCCAGGCCAAGGACGAGGTCTACGACTGCCCGCCGATCTGCCTGATCATCGGTCGCCGCGACGACCGATGGCTCGCCGACTGGTCCCGCGCCGACGCGGTCGTGGCCCAGCCGCTCGACCCGATGACGCTGGCGGAGGCCGTGGCGGGCCTCATGCGGCACCGTTCGTCCACCCGCATCTCTCACTGACCGGAGACACCCCAATGGACGCGCGCACTACGTGGCCCGCGCTGCTCACGGCCCTGCTCAACCAAGAGCATCTCACCGCGGACGAGACCGCGTGGGCCATGGAAGAGATCATGTCCGGGTCCGCGACCCCCGCCCAGATCGCCGCCTTCGCCACGGCCCTGCGTGCCAAGGGCGAGACGGTCGCCGAGGTGGTCGGGCTCGCGCGCACGATGCTCGATCGCGCCACCCCGCTGAGGGTCGAGGGCCCGACGGTCGACATCGTGGGCACCGGCGGCGACCGCGCCCACACCGTCAACGTCTCGACGATGGCCTCGATCGTCGCCGCCGCCGCGGGGGCCCGGGTCATCAAGCACGGCAGCCGCGCGGCCTCCTCGTCGTGCGGCGCCGCCGACGTCCTTGAGTACCTCGGCATCGCCCTCGACCTGCCTCCCGAGCTCACGGCGCGCACGGCCGTCGAGGCGGGCATCGCGTTCTGCTTCGCGCCGGTCTACCACCCGGCCCTGCGGTTCGCCGGTCCGGTGCGCAAGGAGATCGGCATCCCGACCTTCTTCAACTTCATCGGCCCGCTGACCAACCCGGCCCGCCCGTCGGCACAGGCGATCGGCGTCTACGACGCGCGCATGCTTCCGGTCGTCGCCGGGGTCTTCGCCGAGCGGAGCGTGTCGGCGCTGGTGTTCCGGGGCGACGACGGGCTCGACGAGCTGTCCACGGCCACGACCTCGACGGTCTGGGTGGTCAGGGACGGCACGGCCGTCCAGATCTCCTTCGACCCGCTCGACGTGGGCGTTCCGCGATCGGAGCCCGACGCGCTGCGCGGCGGCGACGTCGAGTTCAACGCGCGCGCCGTGCACGATCTGGTGGGAGGCAAGACCGGCCCGATCCGCGACGCCGTCCTCCTCAACGCCGCCGCCGCCCTGGTGAGCCTTGCGCCCACCACCGAGCCCGGTCTCGCGGATCCCGAGTCAGGCGTCTCGGGTGAGGCGTTCGTGGCCGCCATGAGGTCGGCGTACGAGCGCGTGTCAGAGGCCGTCGACTCCGGCCGCGCGGCCGAGACCCTCGCCCGCTGGGTAGAGATCAGCCGCTCCCACAAACACTCCTGACCGACGACCATCCCGGCGTCCCGGCCCCGCACCTCGCCGCGGGGCCGCGCCGGGCGTCCTCGGACGCCGCGCGAGAAGCCGGCTTCCTACCGCAGGGCTACGCCGGGTGTCCTGGAGCGCCGCGCCAGAAGCCGGCCTCTCACCGTGGGGCCTTGCCGGGCGTTCTGGAGTGCCGCGCGAGGAGCCGGCTTCCTACCGTGGGGCCGCGCCGGGTGTCCTGGAACGCCGCACGAGAAACCGGCCTCCTACCGTGGGCCGGTGCCGAACGCCGGTGGGTCCCGCGCGAACGCCGGTGGGTCCCGCGCGAGCGACGGTCAGGCCTCGCCCCGCGCGCGCCGGTCAGCCTGACGCGAGCGCCCGTCTCGCGCGTCCCCTCGTGGGATGACGTGAGATCCTCCCACGAGGGGATGTCTAGATTTTCGGACATTTCTAGGCTGTCGCCATGCTTTACCTCGACCTTCTCGCCACCGTCGGCTCCCTGGCGGCCATCAAGGCCGAGGCGTGGGGTATGCCCGGCCCCGTGGTGGGAGTGGCGCTCGTCGGTCCGCTGGGCGGCGCTGTGGCCTTCGGGAAGCGCCTGCTGTCCAACCGGCGGAGCCGGGAGCTGCGCGCCGAGTTGTCCGCTTGCGAGGCGGCGATGGCCGAACAGCACGAGGCGCGCGCCCTGGCCTCGACGGCCGCGGAGCGGATCAAGATCGCCCGCGAGCTGCACGACGTCGTGGCGCACCGGGTCAGCGTCATGACGCTCGGTGTCGGCGCCGGACGCATGATCATGGAGAAGAACCCGATGCGGGCGCGCGAGACGCTGCACGCGGCGGAGGAGACCGGCCGCCAGACGCTGACCGAGCTCCAGCGGATGCTGGTCCTGCTACAGGCGGCCACCGGCACGGTCAGGGGCACGGAACCGCAGCCCGGCCTGGCCGACCTGCCGGAACTGCTCGCGCGGACGCGGGAGTCGGGGCTGGGCGTCGAGCTCGTCGAGGACGGCAACCCCATTTCGGTGGGGGAGGCGCTGGAGATCTCGGTCTACCGGATCGTCCAGGAGGCGCTGTCCAACACGCAGCGGCACGCCTCGGCACGTTCGGCGCACGTGGCGCTGAGGTGGGGGCCCGGTCTGCTGGACGTGCTCATACGCGACGACGGTCGCGCCCGTGGTGCGGTGGTCCTCGGTCCCGGGCTGATCGGCATCCGCGAGCGCGCGGCGCTGTTCGGCGGATCGTTCTCCGCCGGAGCCCTCCCCGGTGGCGGTTTCGAGGTCCGCGCCCGGCTTCCGGCGGCCACCCCCGCCCGCCCGGCCGCCCACCTGCGATCGAGCACGCGTAACAGCGCCTAGTACCGCCGGGAACTCGCTCCGGCTCGTCCGGAAGGGGAGGGAGCACGCTCCGGCTCGTCCGGAAGGGTGCGGGCGCTCAGTCGGCCTCGGCGAGGCCGATGGAGAAGGCGGCGTCCAGGTCGTGCCTGGAGTAGGTGCGGAAGGCCAGATGGGTCTCGGTGGCGAGCACGCCGGACACCTTGTTGATGCGCCCGGGGATCACCTCGGCGACCTCGTCGTAGGCGACCACCCTGACCATGGCGACCAGGTCGTAGTCTCCGGTGATCGAGTAGACCTCGCTGACCCCGTCGAGCTCGGCGAGCGTCTGGGCGACCTCGGGAATCCGGTCGACCTCCGCCTTGATGTGCACGATCGCGGTGATCATTCGAGCTCTCTCCTTCGAGTACGGTCTGGCCCGACTTTAGCGCCGCCGGTCTCGATCACCGCCACCGGCTCTCGCCGGCGAACCCGCCGCCGCCGACCGGCGGAACTGTGCGAGGCGGCCCCTGCTCGCACTCACTGTATTGATTCCCGTGCTCAACGTGAAATTCCCGCCTGGACATCCTCCGCGTGAGCCCAGGGCTCAAGGAGCGCGTGATCGGTGATCAGGGTCAGCGCAGGGGCCGGCCCTCGCGGGGGTGGTGGGGCTGGATGCCCTTGTAGGCGAGGTCGATGCGCTGCTTGAGGCGGCCGGCGCCGCGGGCGGGGAGGCTCCAGGTGCCGTCGACCTGGACCAGCCGCACGCCGGGGGAGTCGAGCCAGCGCAGGATGCACTCGGTCTCCTCGGCGCCCGCGGCCGGGAGGGGCCCAGGGCCGGGGGACACGGTCTCGGCGGTCGCCACCAGCGCGTCGACGTACGGGGTCGGATGGGCGCCGCGCGGCATCACGCCGGCGGCGGCGAGCCGGCCGTGGCGGACGACGTGGATGTCCCACCCGCCGTCGAAGGCGGGGCTCGCCGCGATCAGCTGCGGGATGCCCGTGAGCGACCGCAGTCGCTGCATGCGCGCCACCGTGCGTACGTAGACGGCGAGCCGGTCACGGTCGAGGGCGGCCTCCTCGTAGCGCTGCTCGGCGGCCAGCCGCTCCATGCGGGTCTCAAGGGCCGAGAACACCGGGCCGGGATCGTGCTCCATGGCGGCCCTGGCGTCGTCGACGTGGCGCCGGTAGTCGTCGACGCTCTGCCGGCCCTCGCACGGAGCCCCGCAACGGCCCATCTCGGCCAGGGCGCAGGCGGCCCGCCGGGTGCGGGGGGTGATGCGCTCGGTGCACTGCCGGAGCGGCACGGCCTCGTGCAGCGCCGACCTGGCCTCCTCCGCGCCGCGTGCGGAGGAGAAAGGGCCGAGGTAGGTCGCCTGGTCGGCCTTGACCTCGCGCACGATGGACAGCCGGGGGAAGGGTTCATCGGTGAGCTTGAGCCAGACGACCTTCTCGGGGAAGCGCGACCGGCGGTTGTAGCGCGGCTTGGTGGCCCCGATGAGCCGCAGCTCCCTGACCTCGGCCTCCAGCCCGGTGGCGCACACGATCGGCCGGACCCGCTCTGCGATGCCGATCATCTCGCGGATGCGCGGGCGGGTCTCGCTCGCGGTGAAGTAGGACTTCACCCGCTGGCGCAGGTCGCCGCTCTTGCCGACGTACAGCGCCTCGCCGCGCTCGTCCTCGAAGACGTAGACGCCCGGGGTGCTGGGGATGCTCACCGCGAGGTGCCGCTTGCGCTTCTGCTCGGGCGTGGGGGCCCGCACGAAGCCCTTGAGCTCCTCCAGGGTCTGCACGCCGTAGGCCCCGACCCGCTCGATCAGCACGTGGAGCACGTCGACGGTCGCCTTGGCGTCGGCCAGGGCCCGGTGGCACGGCTCGGTGGTGCTCCTGAAGATCCTCGCCAGGGTGGAGAGCTTGCAGTTGGGCACCTCGTCGCGGGTGAGGACGCGCCGGGCCAGGTCGGCGGTGTCGACGACGGGGTTGGCGGGCGGGGGATAGCCGTGTCTCTGGCAGTTGGCCTTGATGAAGCCGACGTCGAAAGGGGCGTTGTGCGCGACCAGCGTGGCCCCGCGTACGAACTCCAGGAAGGACGGCAGGACCTGCTCGACGCGCGGCGCGGCCATCACCATCACGTCGCTGATGCCGGTCAGGACCGTGATGAACGGCGGGATGGGACGCCCGGGGTCGACCAGGGTGGCGAACTCGCCCAGCACCTCGCCGCCGCGCACCTTGACCGCGCCGATCTCGGTGATGGCGTGCTCCGCGGATGACCCGCCCGTCGTCTCCAGGTCGAAGACGACGAAGGTCACCTGGTCGAGGGGCGTGCCCAGCTCGTCAAGCGTTCCTTGAACCCCGATCTCCACGACCATGACCATACGAGCCCGGTCCGACAGTTCGCACCGGCGGTCCTTGATCCGGTCGCAACCCTAGACGTTCTTGGTCGTTATACGGCTGATGTTCGGATGCGCCTGATATATCGGCGATCCGATGGATCGACCTTTCACTCGCGGCGACCGTTCGGGCGACAGGACCGCCCACGTGCGGCGCCGCTCAAGCCCATCACTCACGGGGAGGCGCGTATGCGCAGGTCATCGTTATTGATCACTTCTTTGGCCCTGGCGGGGGCATCGCTGCTCTGGACCGCCGCTCCGGCCGAGGCCACCTCCACCCGGGCCGCGTCCGTCCAAGCCGCCCCGACCGGCGCCCAGAAGGCGAAGGCGTACGTCTGGTACCCCACCGGGATCAGACGCGGGGGCGTCGCGACGTTCCGCTACAAGGCCGTCCACCTCCGGCGGCTCACCGCCGACGGGCTGGTGCTCGCCGCGTACCTGCCGAAGAACACGGTGTCCAAGGTCCGTTTCACCTCCAAGCCGCCGCACGCGAAGTGCGGGTACTCCGCCTCGCGGGCGTACTGCGTGGTCCCGCTCCGCGGCAGGGACACCATCTCCATGACCATGCAGATCTCGATCAAGTACAAGTACGCCGGCAGGTACTACGTCGGTCACTACGCGAGGGCCGTCGGCCTTGAGTCGGGCCTGAGCACGCGTGACTACGTGGACGAGGTCTCCCGCGACGACCTCATCGCCAAGTCCAAGACGATCATCTCCTCGCGCTGACGCCGTGCCGCGCCGCGATCCCGGCTCAGTCCCAGTAGTGGCCGTCGAGCATGCTCTCGATCGCGGCGCGGTGCATCACCAGGTCGTTCGGGTCGTCCGGCAGGGCCAGCTCGCCGAAGTGGATCCGGCGGTGCCAGACGCGGGCCATGATGATCCCGTGGCGTAGGGCGGCGTACATCTCGTAGAACTCCATGTCCCTGGGCGCGTACCCCGACAGGGAGTGGTATTGCGCGCAGACGTCCTCGCGGGTCATGAAACCGGGAAGACCGGGCAGTCCCATGACATGAGTGACGTCCTGGAAGAACCGGTGGAGGAAGATCATCCACGCTATGTCGATCTCCCGTGGCCCGACCGCCGCCATCTCCCAGTCGAGCACCGCGACGGGCGTGAAGTCCCGGTACATCACGTTGCCGACGCGCGCGTCGCCCCAGCTGATCACGTCCTGGCCCGGGGACGCGGGCCAGTGGTCGTCCAGCCACGCGAACGCGTCCTCCAGGATGGGGATCCGCAGCGACCCGTGGGCCCACTCGTAGTACGCCCTCTGCTCGTTGACGTGCCGCCGCAGCGCCGAGTCGCCCGGATGGCGCGGCCGCAGGAAGGCCAGCTCCTCCGGCCGTACGGCCGCGTTGTGCAGCCGGGCGAGGATCTGCACGGTCCGCCTCTGCAGGCGCGCGAGGTCGGCGGGGGAGGCGTCGACCAGCCAGCCTTCGAACGTGTACGGCACGAGGTCGGGCGGGACGTCGCCCTCCTCCTGTTCCATCACGAAGAACGGCGAGCCGAGCGCGGCCGGGTCGGGCTCGAACCACAGGGTGCGGGGCGCGGGGACGGCGGCCCGCTCGCGCGCGAGCCGCATGACCTCGAACTGCTTCCCGAGGTCGTACTCGGGGAAGACCGGCACCGCCTCGGGGGCCGGGGCCATCCTCGCGACGCATCTGAGCTCCCGCTCGTCCGGGCCGCCGGTCCAGGACGCGGTGAAGAACAGCGTCTCGCTGGAGAGGCCGTTGCCGGACGGGCGCGACAGTTCGGACACCGACACCCGGGACGCCCCCGGGAGCCGGCCCGCGAGCCAGGCCCGCATGCGCTCGCGGAGTTCGCCCAGGTCACGGGTGGACGTACGCATTTCCCCGTTCTCGGCACGCTGGTCGTCCAGCCTCGGCATCGTCGTCTCCCTCATCCGTGGTGGCCCAGTCGTACATCGGTAGCAAGCGCTTGTCCATATGCCGTTCGCCTGCCGTTAACCGGGGCGCGAGGGGGTGCGGCGGCGGCTTCGGGGGCGGCGGGTGGTGAGGAACCGGGCGCCAAGCGCGCTGACCACGAACGCGCCAGCCGTACCCTTGTCGGATAGACGGAATTTGAATGGCCAGTCAGCTAGGGGAAGACGGATGAGTTCAGCCGGAGAAGGCCTGTCTCGCCCGCTGCCCGAGCAGGTGCGCTTACATGTCGTCGAGCTCGCCGCGCAGGTGCTCGGCTCGATGCAGCCCGCCGCGATCCCGCCTCCGCTGAAGGGCATCGCCAAGTTCGATCCGCGCAAGCGCGCCCGGCTGGGCAGCGCTCCGATCGCCGCGCAGCTGGAGACCGACAAGGAGTTCCGCGAGATCGTCGCCGAGGCGCTCCAGGAGGCGTGGCCCGAGCTGGTCGCGAGCCTGGAGGAGGGCAACGTCCCTCCCGCGGCCGAGCCGGTGCTCGTGGCGGCCGCCGCCTACCTCACGCGGCCTCCCGGGTGGCCCGCTCTCGTGGAGACCGCCCGCGCCGACCTGGAGCAGGCCGCCGCGGCGGCCGAGGGCACCGCCCAGGAGCAGACCGTCGTACGGCTGCGCGAGCAGCTCGCCGCGCAGAAGGCGTCCGCCAAGGACGAGACCGACCGGCTGCGCGAGCAGCTCAGGGTGTCCAAGGCCGAGATCGCCGACCTGCGGCGCAGGCTCCACGACGCCAGGGAGCGCGTCAGGGTGGCCGAGGAGCGGGCCGCCGAGCTGCAGGTCCGCGAGCAGGAGGCGAGGTCCGCCGTGACCTCGGCGACCAGCGCGACCGAGAGCGAGCTGCGCAAGCTGCGCGAGCGCCTCACCGACGCCGAGCGCCAGGTGGAGGCCAGCAGGCGCGCGGCGCGCGAGGGGCGCAGCATCGAGGACGCCCGCGTCCGCGTGCTCCTCGACAGCCTCCAGGACGCGGCGGCGGGGCTGCGCAGCGAGCTGGCCCTGCCCGTCGCGATCAGCAGGCCGGCCGACTCCGTCACCGCGGTGAGCCCCGGCCGCCCGTCCGTGCGCGCCGTGCCCGCACGCGCGCTCGCCGACGACGACCCGGCCCTGCTCGACCAGCTCCTGGCCATTCCGCACCTGCACCTGGTCGTCGACGGCTACAACGTCACCAAGACCGGGTATCCCTCGCTCACCCTGCTCGACCAGCGCTCGCGGCTGCTCACCGGGCTCGGCGGCCTCGCCGTGCAGACCAGGGTCGAGGTCACGTGCGCGTTCGACGGCGCGGAGCTGAACGGGCCGGTCCAGGTGTCGGCGCCGCGCGGCGTGCGCGTGCTGTTCAGCGCGCCGGGGGAGATCGCCGACGACCTCATCCGGCAGCTCGTCCGCGCGGAGCCCCCGGGCCGCGCGGTCGCCGTCGTCTCATCCGACCGCGAGGTGGCCGACTCGGTACGCCGCATGGGCGCCCGCCCCGTGCCGGCCACCCTCCTGCTCCGCCGCCTCAGCCGCGCCTGACCTTCCGGTGCCTCCCGGTTTGTCACCTGGCCGCGTCTGACCTCCGGATTCTCCCGGTTTGTCGTTTCCGCGCCCTGGTGTCTGGGGTACCCCCTGAACCCGCGCGCGTCAGGCAAACCGGGGTTGTCTTATTGAAACCAATTCCCGATGAAAAGGTGCAGTTAGCAGTGCGACTTCTGTAGGATCTCGCCCCAGGTTGTCTCACTTGTCTCACATGAGGGGGCTGGCGTCCCAGTGGTCGTGCGTGGCATCCGGGGAGTCCGGCGGGTTCCGGTGGCCGCCGGTCTCGTCGCCGCAGTCTTGTTTACGCAGGCAGGCGGGGCGGAGGCGAAGCCCAAGCCCACGGTCGCCCAGACCAAGGCGAGGCTCGCCAAGCTGAACGACCAGGCCGACAAGGTGGTGGACCGCTACAACCTGGCGGGCGAGCACTGGAAGAAGGCCCGCAAGGAGTACAACGACCTCAACGGCCGGCTCAAGAAGCAGCTCGACATCATCGAGGACCTGCGCGCCGGTCTGGTGTCGGTCGCGGTCAGCACGTACCAGTCGGGAGACCTGCTGGCCTGGCCGAGCCTCGTCACCCAGGGCGACCCCGAGTCGCTGCTGGCCGGGCTCGCCTCGGTCGACCAGATGTCCGCCGGCCAGTCGCGCACCCTGACCGAGTTCGAGAACGCCACCCGCTCGATCAAGGGCCAGCGCGACAAGGCCAAGGGCGCCTACGACAAGGCGATCAAGCTCCTCGACGACCTCAAGAAGCAGAAGAAGGACGTCGAGAAGCTGGTCGGCGAGCAGGAGCGCCTGCTCCGCCGCCTCAACGCCTACAACGCGGGAAACCCCAACAGCGCGGGCATCAAGTACACCGGCTCCGCCTCCGGCAACGCGCGCACGGCCCTCCAGTTCGCCTTCGCCCAGGTGGGAAAGCCCTACCGGTACGGCGGGACCGGTCCAGGCTCCTACGACTGCTCAGGGCTCACCCAGGCGGCCTGGCGGGCCGCCGGCGTCAGCCTCCCGCGCACCGCCGCCGAGCAGTACTCCTGGGGGGCTTCCCGCCGGGTCTCCCTCAACGCCCTGCAGCCGGGCGACCTGCTGTTCGCCTCCGGCCTCGGCCACGTCGGCATGTACGCGGGCGGCGGCAAGATGGTCCACGCCCCCCGCACGGGCGACGTCGTGAAGGTCGTCCCGCTCTCGTCCTACCGGGGCATCTTCGGCGCCGTACGTCCCTGAGCGCCCTGTCCTGACGCCGCGCGGGGGCGCGCAGGGGGCGAGGACGGCAGGTCCCTGTGCCGCCGGATCGGCCCGGCGAGCAGGACGAGGCCCGTCAGCGCGAGGGCTCCCGTGAGGATCCACATCGACGGCCGGACGCCGATCGCGTCGCCGAGCGCCCCGCCGATCAGGGCGCCCAGCGGGATCGTGCCGTAGTTGACGAACTGCATGCTGACCGAGACGCGGCCCATCAGCTCACGCGGGCAGTACATCTGGCGGAAGCTCGACTTGATGACGTTGCCGGCGACCACGCCCGCGACGACGCCGAGGCCGCCCGCCACCGCGAAGGCCAGGCCGGACCCCGGGCTCGCCAGCGGGATGAGCAGCCCGAACGGGGCTCCTGCCATCTCGCACGCGATGAGGGCGTGAGCGCTTCCGACGCGCCGCGCGATCCAGGTGGCGCTCGCGGCGCCGGCCACGCCGCCGAGGCTGGTCGCCGCGATCAGGACGCCCGCCGTGCCGGAGCTCACGCCGACCTCGCGGACCAGGAAGACGATGAGGATCGACTGATACCCGATGAGCGCGAGGTTGCTGACGGCCCCGAAGACCGTGAGCACGCGAAGGTAGGGGTCACGGGCGACGAAAGCCAGTCCCTCGCCGATCTCCCGCCTCAGCGTGGCCGACCGGCGTTCCCGGCTGACGGGCGCTTCGCGGGTCCGCATCGCGAGCAGGCAGAGCGCAGAGATCAGGAACGTCGCCGCGTCGACCAGCAGGCCGGTGACGGCGCCGAAGAGCTGCGCGACGATGCCGCCCACGCCGGGGCCCACGACCTGGGCGGCCGACTCGCCGCCCTGGAGCTTGGCGTTGCCCTCCGGCAGGTCGGCGTCGCGGACCACCGCGGGAAGGTAGACCTGGTAGGCGGTCTGGAAGAACACCTTCGCCGTGCCGGCGAGCAGCGCGACGGCCAGCAGATGGCCGATGGTCAGCCGGCCCCACCAGGCGGCGACCGGGACGCTGAGGAACAGCACCAGCGAGGCGCCGTCGCAGATCAGCATCACCGGCCGCCGGGGGAGGCGGTCGACCCACGCCCCGGCGGGAAGGCCGATGATCATCCAGGGCAGCCACGCCGCCGCCGTCAGCAGGGCCACGAAGAACGTGCTCGTGTGCAGCACGGTGATCGCGACCAGTGGCAGGGCCACACTGGTGAGGGTGCTGCCGAAGCCGCTGGCGGTCTCTCCGGCCCACAGCAGCCGGAAGTCGCGGTCGCGCAGCAGGCCGCCTCTGCGGCGGCGGACGGCGCCCGGGGCGGGGGGTCTGGTGACGGCTCCGCTCACGGCTGCCCCGGGACGCCGAAGGCGAACAGGAACACCGGGTCGCGCCGCTCCCCGTCGTCGGGCACTTCGCGGGTGGCCCACCGGCGCAGGAGGTCGTTGATCTGCTGCTCGATCTCGCTCAGCTCGGCCGGGGTCAGCCGCAGCCACTTGTCGGTGGAGAACGGCGCGTTTCGCCACATCGCCCGCTCGTCCTCGCCCGCGGCGTACCAGGCTCGCACGAGGTTGACGTGGTGGTCGAGGTTGAGGGACTCCGCCGCACTCGCGATGGCGGCGGACGCGGGGTCGCCGCCGAAGTCGGCGGTGGTCCAGCGCACCCCGGCCGACACCAGCCGCCACCAGCGCTCGCGGCGGTCGCGGGCAAGCTCGGGGGCCTCCTCGATGAGCTCGCTGGCGCCCAGCACCCGCAGGTGGTGGCTCACGTTGGCGACCGCCTGACCGGTGCGCTCGGCGAGCATGCTGGCCGTCGAGGGGCCGTCCACCTTCAGCACGTCCATGAGACGACGCCGCAGGGGATGCGCCAGGGCGGCCAGCACCCGTGAGTCGGTGATCGTGCGGATGTTCTCTTGGTCCATGGCATCAGGCTGACACGCGCAACAACTGCTGTGCAAGAGCTGTTGCGAAAGAGCGGTTGCGGAACCAGGCCCCTGCGGAAGATCGCCGACGCGTGGGGCCGGAGTGACGGATGTGACTCACAACTGGTGCTGTTTCGGGATATGTGAGGGGAATCACATTTAGGTAAACGAGGCCCCTGGTTTGCAGGGGATATCCGTTATTGATCACCCCTATTTGATCTACGGACTTGGCTCAGGCTTTGCCTCCAATTGAGGATCTGTGTAGTTTCTGGCCCGCGGCGAGCACGCCATGCCGTCGTGAGCAAAGCCGGTCGGCCGACCGGCGCCAGCAGAACGAATCCATTGGTCACCGCCGTCGAAAACAAGGCGCGAATCAGGACCGCGGGCAGCGGTGACCTGCCGAATCCGTGCGGCAAGGAGCACGGAGCCGGGGACCCAATTGGCCCTAAATGTGGGGTCAGGGGGTGAATCGGCGCCATTGGCGCCGTAGGGCGACTTCCAAGCCCGAATCCGTCAGCTAACCCGGTAGGCGTGAGTGGAAGAACCAAGGAGCGATCCTGTCCAGCACCACGCAAAACCCCCGTCTGTCTCGCTTCGCCCGCCTCTCCCTCGGCGGTGCCGTGCTCACCATGACGGCCTCCGCCGGGGCGGTCGCGATACAGGCGACGGCGGCTGACGCCGCCACGGTGGCCGCCCCTCAGAGCTCCTCCAAGCTGAGCAAGGCCGCCAGGCAGCGAATCAAGGCGCACACGGCCGTCTCCGCGGCCAAGAAGCAGCTCGGCGATCCGTACCGGTGGGGTGCCAGCGGCCCCGGCTCGTTCGACTGCTCAGGCCTCGTCATGTACGCCTGGCGCAAGGCCGGCGTGAAGCTTCCTCGCATCGCGGCCAGCCAGTTCCGCTCTGTGAAGAAGAAGATCTCCTGGAAGAACCTCAAGCCTGGCGACCTGATGTTCTTCAGCGGTCTCGGTCACGTCGGCATGTACGTCGGGCACGGCAAGATGATCCACTCCCCGCACAGCGGTGCGAGGGTGCGCATCGACAAGCTGAACGGCTACCGCAAGGTCAGCTTCGTCGGAGCCGTCCGCCCCGGAGCGTGACCCGCGTGCCAGGGGACTTCCCAGGACCGCTTTCCCGGGAAGCCTCCCCGCCCGCACGCTGACCACGCGACGGCCGTGAAGGCCCCGTCCACCTCCATCGAGGCGGACGGGGCCCTCGCGCGTCCCCGGCCGGTCCCCCGGCGGCCCTGACCCTCCGGATCATGGACAGGCCCACGCGCGTCCCGGCCGTACCGGGGACGGGCCTTCACCCGTCCGGCCGCACCCGGGACAGGCCTTCACACCTCCCGGCCTTTCCCGGGACGGGCCTTCAGACGTCTCCCGGCCGTACCCGGGACGGGCCTGGTTCGCCGGAGGCAGCGGGTAGATTGCCCGCATGCGCGTCGTCTGGCTCTGGGCCGCACTGGCGGGGCTGCTGGCCGCGCTGACGGGTCCTCCCGGCGCCGGCGGCCCGCTGTCCCTCGCGCACGCGGTGATCCGCGAGCATCCCGAGATCTGGTCAGGGGCCGAGGTGGTCCAGGGCGAGCGTTCCCTGGTCATCGGCCGGCCGGGCGGCGCTCAGGGCGGCGCGGGCGCCCCGGCCGGACCGGGCCTCGCGGGCCTGTCGGGCCTTGCGGGCCTGTCGGATCTCGCCCGCAGGGCCGACCGCGCGGCCCTGACCGTCGCCCGGGTCGCGGGGCCGGTACGGCCGCTGATCCTGGTCCCCGCGACCACCGATCAGGCCGCGCGGCTCGCCGCGCCCGCCACGGTGAGCGGGCTGGCGGCGGTGGCCGGCACCGATCGCGTGATCATCGAGCCGCGCTCCTTCGCCCGCCTGACGGACGCGGGCCGCGACGTCGTCCTGGCCCACGAGCTCACCCACGTCGCCACCGGGGCGGCGGCCGACGGCCACACCCCCAAGTGGCTGATCGAGGGGTTCGCCGACTACGTCGGCTACCTCGGCGCGGGGATCCCCGTGACGACGGCCGCGGCGGAACTGGCCGCCGAGGTGCGCGCGGGGAGCCCGCCTGCGGCGCTACCCGGCCCGTCCTCGTTCGCCGCCGGCTCCGCGCGCCTGGCGCAGGCGTACGAGGAGGCGTGGCTCGCCTGCCGGTATGTCGCGGGGCGCTTCGGCGAGCGTGCCCTTGTGACCCTCTACCGTGAGTCCATGCGAAGTGACCCGCGGACAGCGCTCGGCCGGGCTCTGGGGATGACCACGGAGGAGTTCACCGCCGCCTGGCGTGAGTACGTCCGGAGTGAGCTCTCGTGACGCCGCGGGCGCGCCCGAGGCGCGGCGCGGGCGAGGGGAGAGGGCCGGTGGTCACGGCGGCCGCGTGCCGGAGTCGCGGGGCCTGCGGGCCGGTGGCCACGGGGGCGGTGCGCCCGAGGTGTGCCGTGAGCGGCCGGGTGAGGAGGGCTGTCACGTGGCGGGGTTGATCGAGGAGGTTCGCGGCGTCGTGCGCACGGGCGGGGGAGCGCGCGCGGCGGGCATCGCGCTCGTCGCGCTCGGCGTGGCCGTGGCCGCGGTGGTCGCCGTCACCACGCCGTGGCGGTCCCTGCCGGGCGCCGCCCCGGCCGTGACGCCCGATCCCGCGCGCGACTTCACCCCCGGGCAGATCGCCCGCGCGGCCGCGTTCGACGCCGCCGTGAACGTCCCTGTGTACCTCTCGCTCGCGGTGACGCTGGTCGTGGCGGGCGTGCTGGTCCTCACGCCGTTCGGCGCGTGGGTCGTGGGCCGCCTCAGGGGCCCGTGGTGGCTGCGCGTCCTGCTCGGCGTCCTCGCGCTCTCGGCCGTGAGCCTGCTGATCAAGTGGCCGCTCGGCATGTGGTACGAGACCCGCCTGCGGGCCTTCGGCCTGTCCACGCAGCACTGGCCCGCGTGGTCGGCAGATCGGCTCAAGACCTTCGGCGTCCAGACCGTGCTGGTCGCGATCATGGTGCTGGCCGTCGTCTGGCTGGCGCGCCGGGCGCCGCGGCGCTGGTGGGTCCCGGCGGCGGCCGGGGCGTTCCTGCTCACCGTGGTCGCCTCGTTCGTCTACCCGGTGGTCGTCGAGCCGCTGTTCAACGACTTCACCCCGCTCCCGCAGGGACGGCTGCGCGACGACCTCATCGCCATGGCGAACCGCGACGGCGTCCCCGTGGAGGACGTGCTGGTCGCCGACGCCTCCCGCAGGACCACCGCGCTCAACGCCTACGTCTCCGGGTTCGGGGCGACGCGGCGCATCGTCGTGTACGACACGCTGCTGCGGGCGCCGGCGGGCGAGGTCGAGCTGGTCGTCGCCCACGAGCTCGGCCACGCCAAGAACGGCGACGTCCTCTACGGCACGCTGGTCGGCGCGCTCGGCGCCGCCGCCGGAGCCTGCCTGCTGTTCCTGGTGGTCTCGCTCCCCTCGCTGAGGCGCCGCGCGGGCGTCGGGTCGGCGGCCGATCCACGGGCGGTCGGGCTGCTGCTGGGCCTGATGAGCCTCGCCACCCTGCTCTCCGGTCCCGCGGAGAACGTCGTCAGCCGCCAGATCGAGGCCAGGGCCGACGTTCACGCGCTCGACCTGACCCGCGATCCTGCGACGTTCGCGGCGATGCAGAAGCGCCTCGCCGTGACCAACATCTCCGACCTGTCGCCCGACGCCTTCGAGTACCTCATGTACGCGTCCCACCCGACGAGCCCGCAGCGCCTCGCCCTGGCACGCTCCTGGGCCCGCCTGCACGGGCTGCCGGAGCCGTGACCCCGGCCGGGCGCGACCCCGGGCACGCGAGGACGCTGGTCGTGACCAACGACTTCCCGCCGAGGCCCGGTGGGATCCAGGCCTTCGTACACGCGCTCGCCGTACGCCGCCCGCCGGGCTCCGTGATCGTCTACGCCTCCCGGTGGGACGGCTGGGAGGAGTTCGACGCGCGCCAGCCGTACCGGGTCGTGCGGCACCCCACCTCCCTGATGCTGCCCGTGCCCGGCGTCGCCAGGCGGGCCGCCGCGCTCGTGCGCGAGGAGGCGTGCGACACGGTCGTGTTCGGCGCGGCGGCGCCGCTCGGCATCCTGGCGCCCGCGATGCGCGCGGCGGGGGCGCGGCGGGTGGTCATGCTGACCCACGGCCACGAGGCCGCCTGGGCGGGTGTGCCCGTCGCACGGGGCCTGCTCGCGAGGATCGGCGCGCACGCGGACGTGATCACCTACCTCGGCGACTACACCCGCGAGAGGCTGGCGCGGGTGATGCCGCCCGAGAGGCTCGTACGGCTCGCGCCCGGCGTGGACACCGGGGTCTTCCACCGGGGAGCGGGCGGCGCGGAGGTGCGGGCGTCGCTGGGGATCGGCGACCGGCCCGTCGTGGTGTGCGTCTCGCGCCTGGTCCCGCGCAAGGGGCAGGACACGCTCGTACGCTGCTGGCCGGCGGTGCTCGCAGAGGCGCCGGACGCCGTGCTGCTGCTGGTCGGCGGCGGGCCGTCACGCGCCGCCCTCGAACAGGCGATCAGCTCGGGCGGGCTGAGCGACTCGGTCATCGTGACGGGGTCGGTGCCGTGGAACCGCCTGCCCGCCTACTACGACGCCGGAGACGTGTTCGCCATGCCGTGCCGCACGAGGCTGGGAGGACTCGACGTGGAGGGCCTCGGCATCGTGTACCTGGAGGCGTCGGCGACCGGGCTGCCGGTCGTGGCGGGGGCCTCGGGCGGCGCGCCCGACGCGGTCCGCGAGGGCGAGACGGGCGTGGTGGTGGACGGCGAGGATCCGGCGGCCGTGGCGTCGGCCCTGACGGCCCTGCTGAAGGACCCGGTCCGCGCCCGCGAGATGGGCGAGCGGGGCCGGGCGTGGATCGAGCGGGAATGGCGCTGGGACCTGGTGGCCGAGCGGTTCGCCGAGGTGCTGGCCGACCCCGGCCTCACCGGCGCCGGCTCGGCCGAGGGCCTCGGATGACCTCTCAGCCGACCGCTCGGCTTGGCCGGTCACCGGCCCGGCGCGGGTCTCACAGCTCCAGCCAGCGCTGCATGCGGTCGATGAGCTCCTCGGCGTCCACGGGCTTGGTGACGTAGTCGCTGGCCCCCGAGGAGAGGGTCTTCTCGCGGTCGCCGTGCATGGCCTTGGCGGTGACCGCGATGATCGGCAGGTTGGCGAAGCGCGGCATCTCGCGGATCGCGGCCGTCGCGGCGTACCCATCCATCTCGGGCATCATGATGTCCATCAGCACGAGGTCGACGTCGTCGTTGCGCATGAGCACCTCGATGCCCTTGCGGCCGTTCTCGGCGTAGAGCACCTGCATGCCGTGGAGCTCAAGGATGTTGGTCAGCGCGAAGACGTTGCGCACGTCGTCGTCGATCACCAGCACCTTGCGGCCGAGGAGGCCGCTGTCGACCTTCTCGACGGCGCGCGCCACCTCGTCGGGGCTCGCCTGGACCAGGGGCAGGACGTCCCCCGGCCCCTTCGCCGACAGGTGGAGCGTGATGCGCTCGCGCAGCTCGTCGAGGCTGGGCAGGCGCTCCAGCGGCTGGGTGCGCGAGCGGCCCTGCAGCAGGTTCTCCTGGGGGCGGGTGAGCTTGCGGGTGTGGTGGGCGAGCACGGGCAGCGAGCGCAGGGCGACGTCCTCGTCGAGCCTGCGCAGGAACTCCGCCGCCGCGTCGTGGGGCATGCCGAGGTCGAGCACGATGCAGTGGTAGCCGTCGCGGGCCAGCGCGGCGAGCGCGCTCTCGGGGTCGCTGGCGGTGGTCACCCGCACGGGCCCGTGGGTCTCGGACAGGTCGCTCACGACGCTCTGCGCCAGCAGGGACAGCAGCCCGTTCGGCCTGGACTCCACGACGAGCAGGCGGCGGCCCTCCTCATCGCCGCCCGGCTCCGCCGAGGCGGGCACCGGCGGCTCCACCGCCTCGGAGGGAGCCGCGTCGAAGTGATGGGCGCCGTAGCGCGTCGCCGGGACGGCCGCAGGGGCGGGGTCCTCGGAGAAGTGGGTCATCGGCAGGTAGAGGCTGAAGGTGCTGCCCTCGCCGAGGGTGCTCACCGCGCGGATCTCGCCGTTGAACAGCGTGGCGATCTCGCGGCTGATGGACAGGCCGAGGCCGGTGCCGCCGTACTTGCGGCTCGTGGTGCCGTCGGCCTGCTGGAAGGCGTCGAAGATCTGCGAGAGGTTCTCCTCGGCGATGCCGATGCCGGTGTCCACGACGTGGAAGGCGAGGGCCTGCTGCCTCGGACCGGCCGGAAGGTCCATCTCGCCGGCCCGCTCGACGTGGAGCTGGACCGAGCCCGCCTCGGTGAACTTCACCGCGTTGGACAGCAGGTTGCGCAGCACCTGGCGGAGCCGCTGCTCGTCCATCAGGAGCTGGGTCGGGACGTCGGAGCCGACCCTGACGTCGAACCGCAGCCCCTTCTCGGTGGTCAGCGGCCGGAACGTCGCCTCGACGTAGTCGAGGAGCTGGCGGATGTGGAACGGCTCCAGGGTGAGGTCCATCTTGCCGGCCTCGATCTTGGACAGGTCGAGGATGTCGTTGATGAGCTGGAGCAGGTCGGTGCCCGCCGAGTGGATGACGTTGGCGTACTCCACCTGCTTGGCGGTGAGGTTGCGAGCGGGGTTCTGCGCGAGGAGCTGGGCCAGGATCAGCAGCGAGTTGAGCGGGGTGCGCAGCTCGTGGCTCATGTTGGCCAGGAACTCGCTCTTGTACTTCGAGGCGAGCGCGAGCTGCTGGGCGCGGTCCTCCAGCTCCTGGCGGGCCTGCTCGATCTCGCTGTTCTTGGTCTCGATGTCGCGGTTCTGCTGGGCCAGCAGCTCGGCCTTCTCCTCCAGCTCGGCGTTGGACCGCTGGAGCTCCTCCTGGCCGACCTGCAGCTCGGTCGCGAGGCGCTGCGACTCGGTCAGCAGGGCGTCGGTGCGGGCGTTGGCGACGATCGTGTTGACGTTGACGCCGATGGTCTCGACGAGCTGCTCCAGGAAGTCACGGTGGGTCTGCGTGAACCTGTTGAGGCTGGCCAGCTCGATGACGCCGAGGACCTGGTCCTCCACCACGACGGGGAGCACGATCAGGTTGACCGGGCCCGCCTGGCCGAGGCTGGAGGAGATCGTGAGGTACCCCGGGGGGACGTCCTCGACCAGGATGGTGCGCTTGGCCAGCGCGGCCTGGCCGACCAGCGAGTCGCCGAGGGCGTAGCGGCGGGACACCTCCTGGTGGCCGTAGCTGCCGACCACCAGCAGCTCGGTGGCGCTCGGGGTCTCCTCGGCGAGCAGGAAGGTGCCGTGCTGGGCGGAGACCAGGGGCGCCAGCTCGTTCATGACCAGCTCGGCGACGACGGCGAGGTCGCGGTGGCCCTGCATGAGCCCGGAGATGCGGGCCAGGTTGGTCTTCAGCCAGTCTTGCTCCTGGTTCGCCCTCGTGGTCTCCCTGAGCGACTTCACCATGGAGTTGATGTTGTCCTTGAGCTCGGCCACCTCGCCGGAGGCGTCGACGGTGATCGAGCGCGTGAGGTCGCCTGAGGTCACCGCGCTGGTCACCTCGGCGATGGCGCGCACCTGCCGGGTGAGGTTGCCCGCCAGTTCGTTGACGTTCTCGGTGAGCCGCTTCCAGGTGCCGGAGACGCCCTCGACCTCCGCCTGGCCGCCGAGCCTGCCCTCGCTGCCGACCTCGCGGGCGACGCGGGTGACCTCGGCCGCGAACGAGGAGAGCTGGTCGACCATGGTGTTGATCGTGGTCTTCAGCTCCAGGATCTCGCCCCGGGCGTCGACGTCGATCTTCTTGGTCAGGTCGCCCTGGGCGACGGCCGTGGTGACCTGGGCGATGTTGCGGACCTGGCTGGTGAGGTTGTTCGCCATGGAGTTGACGTTGTCGGTGAGGTCCTTCCAGGTGCCGGCGACGTTCGGCACGCGGGCCTGGCCGCCGAGCTGGCCCTCGGTGCCGACCTCGCGGGCCACGCGGGTGACCTCGTCGGCGAAGGCGCTCAGCGTCTCGACCATCGTGTTGATCGTCTGCGCCAGCGCGGCCACCTCGCCCTTGGCCTCGACCGTGATCTTCTGGGAGAGGTCGCCCCTGGCCACCGCGGTCGCCACCTGGGCGATCGACCGCACCTGGCTGGTCAGGTTGGAGCCCATGACGTTGACGTTGTCGGTGAGGTCCTTCCAGGTGCCCGACACGCCCCGTACGGTCGCCTGGCCGCCCAGGTTGCCCTCGGTGCCGACCTCGCGCGCGACGCGGGTGACCTCGTCGGCGAACGCCGAGAGCTGGTCGACCATCGTGTTGATGGTCTCCTTCAGCTCCAGGATCTCACCGCGCGCGTCCACCCGGATCTTCTGCGACAGGTCGCCCTTGGCGACCGCCGTGGTGACCTCGGCGATGCTGCGGACCTGGGCCGTGAGGTTGTCGGCCATGACGTTCACCGACTCGGTGAGCGCTTTCCAGGTGCCGGAGACGCCCTTCACGTCGGCCTGGCCGCCGAGGCGGCCCTCGGTGCCGACCTCGCGCGCGACGCGGGTGACCTCGTCGGCGAAGGAGGAGAGCTGGTCGACCATCGTGTTGAGCGTGTTCTTGAGCTCCAGGATCTCGCCGCGCGCCGAGACGGTGATCTTCTGGGACAGGTCGCCGCGCGCGACGGCCGTGGCGACCTGCGAGATGTTACGGACCTGGTCGGTGAGGTTGCCGGCCATGGAGTTCACCGAGTCGGTCAGGTCGCGCCAGGTGCCCGCGACCTCGGTGACCTGCGCCTGGCCGCCCAGCCGCCCGTCGGTGCCGACCTCGCGGGCGACGCGGGTGACCTCGTCGGCGAAGGAGGAGAGCTGGTCGACCATCGTGTTGATGGTGTTCTTGAGCTCCAGGATCTCGCCGCGCGCCGAGACGGTGATCTTCTGGGACAGGTCGCCCTTGGCGACCGCCGTGGTGACCTGGGCGATGCTGCGGACCTGGTCGGTGAGGTTGCCCGCCATGGCGTTCACCGAGTCGGTGAGGTCCTTCCAGGTGCCGGAGACGCCGGGCACCTCGGCCTGGCCGCCGAGCTGGCCCTCGGTGCCGACCTCGCGGGCCACGCGGGTCACCTCGGAGGTGAACAGCGAGAGCTGGTCGACCATGCCGTTGAAGACGGTCGCGATCTCCTTGTAGAGCCCGTCGCCGTCCTCGGGCAGGCGGGTGCCGAAGTCCCCGTCACGGACCGCGGTGAGCCCCGCCAGCAGCTGCCGCAGGTCGACCTCGGGCCCGCCCGCGCTCCGGGTCGAGCGGCCGCGCTTCGTGCTTACGCTCTCAACCATGTCCACCCTTTTGGGATCCGCGCCAACATCTCGCCAAGCCATCGTATAGACGGGTGCCCAGGAGCGACGACAGCCGGAGCGAACCTGCCGGCGGCCGGCGCGAGGCGGATCAGCCCGGCGTCACGCCGCGACCACGCCGTACGGAGTTCAGCCGTAGAGTGCGTCGATGTCCTTGGCGAAGTCGCGGGCGACCAGGTTGCGCTTGACCTTCAGCGACGGGGTGAGGTGGCCGCTCTCCTCGGTGAAGTCGGTCTCCAGGATGACGAACTTCTTCACCTGCTCGGCCTTGGAGACCTGCGTGTTCGCGTCGTCCACGGCGGCCTGGACGGCGGCGACCACGGCCGGGTCGGAGGTGAGCTCGGCGAGCGAGGCGCCGGACCTGCCGTTGGCGTCCTTCCACTGGTCGAGGGCCTCGGGGTCCAGCGTGACCATGGCCGCGACGAACGGCCGGTCGTCGCCGACCACCATGGCCTGGCTGACCAGGGGGTGGGCGCGGATGCGGTCCTCCAGGGGCGCGGGCGCGACGTTCTTGCCCGCGGCGGTGACGATGAGCTCCTTCTTCCTGCCGGTGATCCGCAGGTAGCCGTCCTTGTCGAGCTCGCCGACGTCGCCGGTGTGGAACCAGCCGGCGGCGTCGACGGCCTCCGCGGTGGCCTGCTCGTTGTTCCAGTAGCCGTCGAAGACGTGGCGGCCCTTGACCAGCACCTCGCCGTCGTCGGCGACGCCGATCGTCACTCCGGGGAGCGGCTTGCCGACGGTGCCGATCTTGTTGGCGCCGGGGATGTTCACGGTCGAGGGGGCGGAGGTCTCTGTCAGCCCCCAGCCCTCGTAGACCTCGATGCCCGCGCCCCTGAAGAAGTCACCGAGCCGCTCGCCGAGGGCCGAGCCACCGGAGACGGCCGCGTTGAGCCGGCCGCCGGTGGCCGCGCGCAGCTTGGCGTACACGAGCTTGTCGAACAGGGCGCGCCTGAGCCGCAGGCCGAGCCCGGCGCCGCCGGAGCCCTCGGCGCGGCTCCACGCGATCGCGGTGTCCACCGCGCGGTGGAAGATCTTGCTCTTGAGCCCTCCTCCGGCGGAGGCCTTCTGCTCGGCGGCGTTGTAGACCTTCTCGAACACGCGCGGCACGCCGAGCAGGAACGTCGGTTTGAACGCCTGGAGGTCGGGGGCGACGTTCTTCATGTTGGGGGTGTGCGCGAGGACGGTGCCGGTCTCGATCAGGACGATCTCGATGAGGCGGGCGAAGCTGTGGGCCAGCGGCAGGAACAGCAGCGCGGCCCGGCCGTCGACCTCGAAGAGCGCCTCCAGCGGCCCCCTGGCGACGTTTTGCGCGGTGAACAGCAGGTTGTCGTGGGTGAGGCGGCAGCCCTTGGGACGGCCCGTCGTGCCCGAGGTGTAGATGATCGTGGCGAGGTCGGGGCCGCCGCGCGAGAGGCGGCGCTCCTTGAGCGTCTCCTCGGGCACGCCGGCGCCGCGCGCGGTCAGCTCGGCGAACCCGCCGCCCTCGATGCGCCAGACCGCGGTGCCCTCGGCGTCGGCGATCGCCTGCCTCACCGTCCGCTCGTGGGACTCGGTCTCGACGATCACGCACTTCGCGCCGCTGTCGGAGACGATCCAGCTCACCTGGTCGGCCGAGGAGGTCTCGTAGATGGGGACGCCCACCGCGCCCGCCGCCCAGATGGCGTAGTCGGCGACCGTCCACTCGTAGCGGGTGCGCGACATGAGCGCCACCCGGTCGCCCGGCTCGACGCCCGCGTCGATCAGGCCCCTGGCCACGCCGGCGACCTGGTCGCGGAACTCGGCGGCGGTGACCGGCGTCCAGGCGTCGCCGGACTTGACGCTGATCACCACGGCGCCGGGCTCCTGGTCGCCGCGCCTGAACACGGTGTCGGCGCAGTTGGCGGATGCCGGTACGTCCACCAGCACGGGAACGCTGTACTCGCGCACGGTCACTCCTCTGGGTGCACGCAGGAAGGCCTTCTCTCACCGAAGGCTTCCTGGACGCTATCGCGTCGTGTTACGCGGGGATAGTCCGTCACTCACCGTTCACAGGCGCCGGTTCACGCTATCAGGGCCGTCCGGCGGGACGGCGCGCCCGGGCCGGGGCGTGTCGCCTCTTGACAGGCAAGCGCTAGGTTGGGTATGCGGCGGGTATTACGATGTCCGTCATGCGGGTCCATGTCATCAGTGACGTCCACGGGCGCGCGGACGCCCTCTCCCGTGCGGGAGAGGGCGCCGACGTGCTCATCTGCCTGGGTGACCTGATCCTCTTCGTCGACTACCACGACCATTCGCAGGGCATCTTCGGCGAGCTGTTCGGCGAGGAGCGGGCGGCGGAGTTCATCGGGCTGCGCACGGCCGGCCGCTTCGAGGAGGCGCGGAGCATGTCCGCCGCGCTGTGGTCCTCGCTCGGCGGCGAGCCGCGCGAGCACATCGAACGGGCCGTCCGCGAGCAGTACGGGCGCATCTTCGCCGCCATGCCCACGCCCGCCTACCTCACCTACGGCAACGTCGACCTGCCCGGCCTGTGGGGCGACTACCTCAGGGACGGCCACCACGTGCTCGACGGCCAGACCGCCGAGATCGGCGGGCTCACCTTCGGGTTCGTGGGAGGCGGCCTGCGCACCCGCTACCGCACCCCCAACGAGGTCGACGACGAGGAGTTCGCCCGCAAGGTGGAGGCGGTCGGCGCCGTCGACGTGCTGTGCTGCCACATCCCGCCCGCCGTCCCCGGCCTGCTGTACGACGTGGTGGCGCGGCGGTTCGAGCGGGGGAGCCAGGCGACGCTGGAGGCGATCAAGGCCACCCAGCCCCGCTACGCCCTGTTCGGCCACGTACACCAGCCGCTGGCCGCGCGCACCCGCATCGGCCGCACCGAATGCGTCAACGTCGGCCATTTCCGTGGCCGGGGCAGCCCCTTCGCCCTCGACCTCTGAGCCCACGCGACTTCGCCGATCGGCCGCGCGGACGTTCGCTCGGCAACGGTGAACGAGTACGGTAAGCCCATGGCTGATCGCACCACGTCCAGCATCACGATCGGCGCCGACCCGTCGGCCATCACGGCGGTCATCGCCGACTTCGCCACCTACCCCGAGTGGGCCGGTCAGGTGAGGTCCGCGGAGGTCCTGTCCGTGGGCGACGACGGGCGCCCGGCGACCGTGCGGTTCGCCCTCGACGCCGGGGTGATCAGCGACGAGTACACGCTGGCCTACCGCTGGCGCGGCGACGAGGCCGTCGACTGGGACATCGCCGAGCCCGGCAAGATGGTCTCCGCGCTCACCGGCAGCTACCGCCTCGCGGGCACGGGCGGGCGCACCGAGGTGACCTACGAGCTGGCCGTGGACCTCAAGGTCCCCATGATCGGCATGATCAAGCGCAAGGCCGAGAAGGTCATCGTCGACACCGCGCTCAAGGGTCTCAAGAAGCGCGTCGAGGGCCGATGAGCGCCGGGACCCCGAGGATCCTGCTCTTCACCGGCAAGGGGGGAGTGGGCAAGACCACCGTCGCCGCGGCCACCGCCACGCTCGCCGCCCGCCGTGGGCTCAAGACGCTCGTGGTCTCCACCGACACCGCCCACTCCCTCGCCGACGCCCTCGGCGTCCCCGGCTCCGGCGAGCCCGCCGAGGCGGCTCCCGGCCTCTACCTCCAGCAGGTCGACACCCAGCGCGCGCTGGAGCGCCACTGGGGCGACCTCCAGGAGTACGCCAGAGGCCTGCTGGCCGAGCTGGGCCTCGACGAGGTCACCTCCGAGGAGCTCACGGTGCTGCCGGGCGCCGAGGAGGTCATCGCCCTGCTGGAGCTGCGCGAGCAGGTGCGCACCGGCCGGTGGGACGTCGTCGTGGTCGACTGCGCCCCGACCGCCGAGACGCTCCGCCTGCTCGCCCTCCCCGAGGCCCTCGACTGGCACGTCAGCCGCCTGCTGCCTGCCGGGCGCAAGCTGATGCGGGCGCTGGCCCCGGTGATCCGCCACGTCGCCCGCCTCAGCGTCCCCGAGGACGGCGTGGTGAGCGCGGGCGAGCGACTGCACGCCGGGCTCATGGGTGTGCGTGAGCTTCTGACCGGCGACAACGCCTCCGTGCGGCTCGTGCTCACCCCCGAGGCGGTCGTGGTGGCCGAGGCCCGCCGCACCTTCACCTCCCTGAGCCTGTACGGCTACCGCGTCGACGCCGTCGTCGCCAACCGGGTGTTCCCCGGCGGCGGTTCCGACGAGTGGCGGCGCGGCTGGGTCGAGGCCCAGTCGAGGCACCTGGCGGCGGTCGGGGAGTCCTTCGCGCCGCTGCCCGTCCACAGGGTGCCCTACCTCCCCGCCGAGCCGGTCGGGCCCGAGGCCCTGGCCGCGCTGGCGGAGGAGCTGTACGGCACGGCCGACCCGTTCGCGCCGCCCACCGGCGAGGCCCCGCTGACCATCCGGTCCGAGGGAGAGGTCCACGAGCTGACCCTCGCCCTGCCGCTCGCGGACAAGAGCGAGGTCGACCTGGCGAGGAAGGGCGACGAGCTGATCGTCACCGCGGGCTCGTACCGCAGGGTCCTCGCGCTGCCCGCCGCGCTCGCCCGCAGATCGGTTCGCGACGCGGCGCTCCGCGACGGCCGCCTCCGGGTACGGTTCGAGGCAGGAGGGGCCTGATGACCGAAACGAACGACACCGACGGCGCCCAGCCCGGCAACGGGCGGGAAGACCGGCGCGAGGCCACCGGCGGGGCCGGTGACCGGCGCGACGCCCAGCGGGGCGTCAGCCGCGACGAGTGGCTGAGAGAACACGATCGGCGCGCGGCGGCCGGTGACGAGCGGCCGGGGCGGCGCGACGAACCGCGCGCCCAGGACGACCGTCCCGACCCCCTGAGCTCGATCACCGGCGAGGCGCGGAAGCTCTTCGACTCGCTGCAGCAGCGAGCGGGGCGCGAGCTCGGCAAGGGCATCGTCAAGGGCGGCGTGAGCGGCCTCGGGCAGGGGCTCGGGCAGGCCTTCGGCGGCGCGAGACGCGAAGCCGGAGACGTGTGGAGCGAGGCGGTGGCCGGGCATGACGACGACGAGTACATCTGCCGGGCCTGCCCCGTCTGCAGGCTGAAGGCCGCGCGGCGCGACGCCGGCGGCGACGTCGCCGACCATCTCATCACCGCGGGCGGCGAGCTTTTCGCCGCGTTCCGCCAGGCGGTCGACGCCATGTCGCGCCCCGCCACGCCGAGGCGCCCCGGCGACACGGACACCCGAGTAGAGCACATCGACCTGGGCTGAGAGCCGGGCGGATTCTCGGGGGGAAGGGATGAGAAATGGCGCTGACGATCGGCGTTGACATCGGTGGTACGAAGATCGCCGCCGGGGTCGTGGACGAGGACGGCCACATCGTGGAGAACCTCCTGCGGCCCACGCCCGCGGACAGCCCCGACAAGGTGGCGGACACGATCGCCGAGGCGGTGCTCGATCTCGCGAGCCGCCACGACGTCGAGGCCGTCGGGCTGGGCGCCGCCGGGTTCGTCGATGAGACGCGGTCGATCGTCCGGTTCGCCCCGAACCTCGCCTGGCGTGAGGAACCCCTGCAGAAGAAGGTCGCCGAGCGGGTCAACCTTCCCGTCGTGGTCGAGAACGACGCCAACGCGATGGCCTGGGGCGAATACCGCTTCGGGGCCGGGCGCGGCGAGAGCCACGTCGTGTGCGTGACCGTCGGCACGGGCATCGGCGGCGGCCTGGTCTTCGGCGGCTCGCTGTACCGGGGCCGGTGGGGCATGGGCGCCGAGATGGGCCACATGCAGGTGGTCCCCGGCGGGCGCCTGTGCGGATGCGGCAACCTCGGATGCTGGGAGCAGTACGCCAGCGGCAACGCCCTGGTCCACGAGGCCAGGGTGATCGCCGCCGCCGAGCCCGACCGCGCCGGCCGCATGCTGGAGCTCGCCGGAGGCTCGGTGTCCGACATCGAGGGCGAGCACGTCACCGAGGCCGCCCGCGAGGGCGACGCCGCGGCCCTGGCCGCCTTCACGAGCATCGCCGAGTGGCTCGGCCACGGCATGGCCGACCTCGCCGCCGTGCTCGACCCGGGCTGTTTCATCCTGGGCGGGGGGGTCTCCCGGGCCGCCGACCTGTGGATCGACCAGGCGCGCACGTCCTTCCTGCGCGCGCTGACCGCCCGCGAGCACCGGCCGCACGCCGACATCCGCCCGGCCGAGCTCGGACCGGCCGCCGGCCTGGTGGGCGCGGCCGATCTCGCCAGGCACCCCTGACGAGCGGCCCGAGACCGGGAACGGGCGCTGAAGCTCCATGGTGATCCGCGTCGGCACCTACAACGTGCGGTCGATGTACGACGACAACGCCGCGCTGGCGCGGGTCATCAGGGCCATGGCGCCGGACGTGCTGTGCGTCCAGGAGGCCCCGCGCCTGCTCCGCTGGCGGAGCAGGCGCGCCGAGCTGGCCCGGTCGTCGGGCCTGCGGGTCGTCGCCGGGCGGCGCTGGGGCGGCGTCGCGGTGCTGGCCGCGCCCGGCACCCGGGTGATCCACGCGGAGGGCCACCTGCTGCGGCCGTTCATGGGGCTGGAGCGGCGCGGGGTCGCCATCGCGGTGGCCGAGTGCGAGGGCGCCAGGATCACCGTCGCGTCCGTCCACCTGGATCTGGTCCCCGGCGCCCGGCTGTGCCACGCGATCGAGATCATGGACCTCGTGGAGGGGGTCGCGGAGCGCTTCGCGGCTCCCATCGTGCTGGCGGGGGACGTCAACGAGCAGGCCGGCGGGGCCGCCTTCGGCTACTTCGCCCGGCGCCTCGCCGACTGCTACCCGCTCGCGCCCCGGGGCGACGGTCTCACGTTCACGGCGAGGGCGCCGGGAAGGCGCCTGGACGTGGTCTTCGCCGCCGCCGGGCTCTCGGTCCTGTCCTGCGGCGGGGTGGACGCCGCCGCCGCCGACCTTCAGGCGGCCACCGACCACCTGCCCGTGGTGGCCGAGCTCCTGGCGGGCTGAGGCCGTCCCTGGGCCGTCGACGGCCGGTCGACGGCCGCGCTGGGTTCAGGTGACCGTTTGGTCAACACTGGGGGACGTGCCACGCGCGGGATGGCAGGACACGTACGATTTGGACATGTCCCGCCGCTTGTCGCGGCGTGCTCTGCCGTTGTGCGTGATGCTGACCGTCGTGCTGACCAGTGCCCTCATCCACGCCACGACCGCAGCGCACGCCCATGCCGACCCGCCTCGTCCAAGTGCCGCCGCGCGCGGCTCGGCGGGCCTGCTCCAGGAGTCGGCGACGGCACGGCTGCAGACCGACGGATCCCTGTCGGACGTGGTGGGACTGTCCAAGTCGAACATCTGGGCGGTCGGGCAGGAGGACGTCTGGGAGGCCTGGCAGAACCGCAGCGTGCTCACCCACTGGGACGGCGGCGCCTGGACCGAGATGGGCATCCGCAACGACGCCTCGAGCGCCGGTCACCTGCGGTCGGTCGCGGCGGCCTCGCCCGGCGAGATCTGGGCGGTCGGCGACGGCCACGACGGCCTGCCGTACGTCGTGCGCGGTGACGGCTCGGCGTTCGACCGGGTCAGCGTGCCGCAGCTCGGCTCGGGCGACTACCTCGGAGGCGTCGCCGCCGTCCCCGGCCGCATGGTCGCCGTGGGCAGCCGGACGAAGAAGGTCCGCGACGAGGTCCGCGGCGTCGAGCAGGAGCGGTTCGCGCTCGTCGCCACCTCCACCGCCAAGGGCTGGACGGCGGTCGAAAGCAAGGTGAAGGGCACCCTGTACGGCGTCGCGCTGACGCGCAAGGGCGACGGGCTGGCGGTCGGGGACGGCGCGACGGGGCCCCTGATCATGCGCCTGTCCGGGAACACGTGGAAGCCGGTGACGGTGCCCTCCATCCAGGGAGGGTTCCTCCGCGACGTCTACATGGACGGGCCGAAGAAGGCGGTCGCCGTGGGAGGCGTCTACCACGACGGAGGGAAGATCGCGCCGCTGATCCTCACGTGGAACGGCAAGCGCTGGAGCCGGGCCTCGGTGCCCGGCCGGTACGCCGAGCTGTACGGGGTCACCGGGGACGGCAAGGGCCACTACTGGGTGTCCGGATTCGACCCCGAGCACGCGAGTGCGGCGTACCTGCTCCGCGGCGGGAGTTCCGGGTGGCGGGTCGTCCGCGGTGCGACCTCCGCCAAGCCGCGCACCATGCGCCTGCAGGCCGTGACGCACGTCGGCGACCTCACGATGGCCGTCGGCCATGTGGTGGACGCCGCCGACCACTACACCGACGTGGTCGAGCGCTTCCAGCCGGACACCTCCAAGAGCGTCGCGACGGTCAAGACGCGAGGCGCTCCGTCGGAGCGTTGAGACCGGTCTGTCCTCGCCGCGGCGGCTCCATGCCGGTGCGGGCGCGGTTGTAGCGAAATAGGAGTGAAGTTGAAGCACGCGGGGTGAGCGTGTCCTCAGCCGGGACGAACCGTCCCCGGCCACGAGGAGCACAGAGAGGCACCCCCCTTATGGACCCCCGCAAGAACCAGCCGTCCCGCCTCGTCGACGAGCCTGTAGCCCTGGCCGCGTCAGGCCGATCCCCGGCCACACGAGCACGCAGGACGCTCGTGCGCGTGGTGACCGCGATCGCCGCCCTCGGCGCCATGATCGTCGCCGGCGCCGTGCCGGCGAGCGCGGCTCCGGCGGGCTACTCCGTGGCCGGCACCGACGTCTCCAACCACGACGGCACGATCAACTGGGGTGACGTCGCGGCCAAGGGCGTGAAGTTCGGCTGGGCGAAAGCCACCGAGGGCCTCGACTTCGTCGACCCGCAATTCAACGCGAACTACCACGGCGCCAAGAACAACGGCGTGTACATCGGGGCGTACGCGTTCGGCCGTCCCGACAAGGGCGTGGGCACGGGCAAAGCTCAGGCCGACTACCTGGTGGACCACGCGCAGTACGTCAACGACGGCAAGACCCTTCCCCTGCAGCTCGACATCGAGTGGCCCTGGTGGACCACGGCCGCTCCGATGTATCCGTGCTACGGGCTGTCCAGCAGCCAGATGGTGACCTGGATCCGCGACTTCGTGAACGAGGTGAAGTCGCGCACCGGCAGGGACGCGGCGATATACACCAACCCCAACTGGTGGAACCAGTGCACGGGCGGCAACGGGTCGTTCTCGGCCAACGCCCTCGAGACGTCCAACTACAGCGGCTCTCCGGGCGCGTTGCCCGCGGGGTGGTCGCGGTTCACAGCCTGGCAGTACGCCGGGTCCTCCAGCAGCCTCCCCGGCTCGCCCACGGTCTTCAACGGCACGCTGAGCGACCTCGCGGCCTTCGCGGGCGGCGGCGGTCTGGGGGTGCTGGAGTACTACTTGTCGGACAGTCTGGATTCCAGTGTCGCGACGCGTCCGGTGATCTATTACGGCAGCAGCCCGCAGATCCCGATCGTGGGTGACTGGAACGGGG
>NZ_JBICTU010000010.1:0-171891 GCF_043197795.1 Sphaerisporangium sp. NPDC049003 | reverse complement strand
GACGCTCCCTGGCTTCCGGTGGTGGGTGACTGGAACGGTGACGGCAAGGACACCATCAGCGCCTACAACCCCGCCAACGGGCGTTTCCTGCTCAGCGACAACCCAGCCAACGGTGTGGCGCAGTACGTGATCGCCTACGGTGACCCCAACGCCATTCCGCTGGTGGGCGACTGGGACGGTGATGGCAAGGACAACATCGGGGTGAAGATGGGTGCCACCTATTACATGCGCACCGGTGCGGTGACCGGCGCCATCGAGAACACCAGGGCGATCGGTTACGGCAACACCACCGGGGACCTGCCCGTCATCGGCGACTGGAACGGCGACGGCATCGACACCCAGGGCCTCGCCCGCTAGTCACCGAAGATCCGGCCGGCAGGGGCGGTGACCGTCAGACGCCCTCCGGAGAACGAACCGATTGTGACCCTTGAGGGGGCGGACGAACGTCCGCCCCCTCAAGTCATGTGGTGAGGGCCTCGACGCTCATCGGCCGGCCCGCCGCGATATGGCGGGCCGGCCCCGGGCACGAAGAAATCCCGGGAAGGAATCCCTGTGTTTCAGGGGTCTTCCCGGGATCGTTTCTCTTCGTTACCGGTTCAGGTTCTCACCGGCCGGCGGGTGGCCGGTTCACATGGGAATAGCGGGCGGCCCCAGAGCCGGTGGCGAGCGCCCAATATCTGTCACCGTAGGACCAGTGCCACCATTCGGTCGGGTAATTGGTCAGCCCGGCCTCCTCGAGGACCTTGGAGAGGATCTCCCGGTTGGCCCTGGCCTCCACCGAGATGTTGGCCGCCGCCGTGTAGCAGGCGTCGTCACTCTCCTCGGGGCTGGCGTTGACCTCGGTGCCCATGGGCAGCTCCTCCCCGGCCGTCGTGCACAGCGTGACGTCCACCGCGGCGCCGCAGACGTGGGGGGCGATGTGCGGAGGGGACAGGGAGCGACTGGCCTGCACGTAGAGATGGTCCTCGGGCCATTCCGGGTTGGCCGCCCGGAGCCTGCCCATGTACCCGGTGAAGTACTGCTCCTGCAGCGAGTACGGGCGGTACCCCTCGACCACGAGGAAGCGCAGCCCGTCCGGCAGCAGTTTCTGTGCCCGCAGGAGCCTTTGCGCCGCCTCCTCGCGGAGGTGGGCGAATGCGCCCTCCGGGTCGGCGAGGCGCTCGTCGAGGAGGATCTCGGGGTTCTCGCGGAGGTCCACCAGCGGCTCGCCCGACTCCTCGACCGGTATCGCGGCCACGCGAGGATCGGACATGAGAATGATCTCTGACACGGTCTCTCCTTAGCACTGTGCCAGGCGGAGCGACCGCCTGCGGCATGTGGGCCCCGCGACGGCCGTGCGCTGAGCGGGCCTGTCAAGGCGGCCGGGCTTCACGCTGTCGGCCCTTGCCGCCAGGTTCGGCCGCACCTCTAGAAGTTCTCTCCAAAAACGCGCTAAAGAACGGAGAGAAGTTCCTTGTACTCCCGAGTCCCCAGGGCGGCGAAGACCGCGAGGGCCTCCTCGCGAAGCGCCCGCGCCCCCGCCGCGTCGCCGGTCGCCTCCCGGACGCTGGCCAGGTCACGCTGCGAGCGGGCACGGAACAGCGGCAGGCCCAGGTCGTCCCATACGGCGATCGAACGGCGGAGCTGCTCCCCGGCCGCGGCGTAGTCGCCCCGCGCGAGGTGCAGCTCGCCGATCGTGCGCAGGATCAGCGCCTCCCCGAACCGGTCGGCCTGGCCGGTGCAGACGCCGAGGGCGTCCAGCAGATCGGGCAGGACGGCCGCGTGCTCACCCAGCCGGATCCGCGTCTTGGCGAGCGACTGGACCGCGTAGGCCTCCATCAGCACGTCGTCGGACTCGCGCAGCAGCTCGACCGCCCGCTCGCTCAGTGACTCCGCCTGGCGCAGGTCGCCCGAGGCGCGATGCAGCAGCGCGGCGGTGCGAAGGGTGAGGGCCTCCCCGCGCTTGCTACCTAGCCGTCTGAAGGCGGCCAGCGCGTCGTTGAGCAGCGCCGAGGCGGCGGCGTAGTCGCCGCGATCGAGGAACACCGATCCGGCCAGCCTCTTGGCGTAGCCGGTCCCCGAGTCGTCGCCGAGCTCCTCGAAGGCCGCCCCGGCCAGCTCCAGGTGGGGCAGCGCCTGGTCCAGGTCGCCCTCCTCGCGGCAGGCGGTGCCGATGCCGGCGAGGGCGATCGCCTCCCCGTGGGCGTCTCCGCCCTTGCGGAATAGGGGGAGCGACTCGTGGAAGAACCGCCGCGCCTCAAGGTACCGGTCCTGCCTGTTGCGCAACTGGCCGAGCCCCACCAGCAGGGTCGCCTCACCGAGCACGTCGCCGGCCCGGCGTACGGCCGCGAGCGCCGCCTCGTGGGTGCGCCGCCACTCGTCGAACCGGGCGTCCACCGAGAACGAGGAGGAGCACAGCGCCGCGCTCACCTCGCAGGCCACCTCGTGCAGGTCCATCGCGGCGGCCCGCTCGACGGCGACGACCAGGGCCGGGGCCTCGGCGTTGAACCACGCCGTCATGCCGGCGGTGACGCGCTCCGTGGCCTCGGCGCCCAGGGGCAGGGCCTTTGTGTATCGCCTGCGCAAGGGGAGGGCGCCCGAAGGGCTCCTGGACGCTGTGCGCGTGATCAGCCACAGCCAGCCGCCCAGGGCGCGGGTCATGGCGGCGGCGCGTTCCTCTTCGGGGTCCTCGGCCTCCGCCCGCTCGGCCGCGTACACGCGCAGCAGGTCGTGCAGCCGGTACCTCTCCTGCTGGGCGCTGTCGACGGTGACGAAGTCGACGAGCTGGGCGTCCATCAGCCGCTCGGTCACCTCCTCGCCCTCCTGCTCGGGTACTCCCAGAAGGGCCGCGACCACCCATGAGGCGAAGTCGGGCACCCCGAGCAGCCCGAGCGCGCGGAAGGCCTTCTGGGCCTGGGCGTCGAGCCCCCGGTAGCTCAGCGCGACACTGGCCCGTACCTCGAGGTCGCCGGCGGTGAGCTCGTCGAGCCTGCGGCGCTCGTCGGCCAGACGCGTGGCCAGGGTCTGGAGGGACCAGTGCGGACGGGCGGCCAGCCGCGCGCCGGCCGTGCGAAGGGCCAGGGGCAGGTGGCCGCAGAGCAGGGCGATGCGCTGTGCCGCCTCGCGCTCGGCGTCGACGCGTGCGTGGCCGACGATGCGGGACAGCAGCTCCACGGCCGCGTCCGCCTGGAGGACGTCGAGGTCGGTGAGGCTCGTCCCGGCCAGCCCGGCCAGCCGCTTGCGGGCGGTGACGATCACCGCGCAGGTGTGGCTGCCCGGCAGCAGGGGGCGGACCTGCCGCTCGGTGCCCGCGTCGTCGAGGACGACCAGCACGCGCCGCCCCGCGAGCATACTGCGGTAGGCGTCGACGCACTCCTCCAGCGTGCCGGGTATCGCGGCGGGAGGGACGCCGAGGGCGCGCAGGAACCGCCCGAGCACCTCCAGGGGAGGGGCGGGGGAGTCGCTGACGCCGCGCAGGCCGGCGTACAGCTGCCCGTCCGGGTACGCCTCGGTCAGCTGGTGGGCGACCTTGACCGCGAGCGCCGACTTGCCGACGCCGCCCTTGCCGGAGATCACCGCCACCGTGACCGTGTCGCTGGGGGCGGTCAGGCACGCGGTCAGCTCGGCGATCTGTGTGCCGCGCCCGGTGAAGTCGGCGACGCCGCGCGGCAGGTGTCCCGGCACGACCTCCTGCCGCTGCTCCCCCTGGCCGGAAGGCTGTGCGGGCGCTACAGACGGGTCCGCCGTGGTGTTCGCGGGGGACGGGGTCGCCGAGGAGGCGTCCACCGGGGAGGGCCGTGGGCCGGCGGCTCGCGGCACGCTGGGCCGGGACAGTGACGGGTCCGCCCGCAGTATCGCCTCGAACAGGTGCCGCAGCTCGGCGCCGGGGTCCACGCCCAGCTCGTCGGCCAGGGAGCGTCGGCCCTCGTGGTAGACGGTCAGGGCGTCGGCCTGGCGGCCCAGCCGGTACAGCGCCGTCATCAGCTGGCCGCGCAGCCGCTCGCGGGTGGGATACGCCCAGACCAGCTCGGTCAGCTCGCCGACCAGCTCCACTTCCCAGTTCGCGGCGAGCTCCGCGCTGATCCGCTCCTCAAGGACCGACAGGCGGGTCTGCTCCAGCCGCTCGGCCTCCCCGCGCAGCGCGTTGCCGATGCCGCCGAGGGCCGACCCCCGCCACATGGCCAGCGCGGCCCGCAGCTCCTCGGCCGCGGCGTCATGACGGTCGTCGGCGGCGTGGCGGCGGCCCTCCGCGACCCTGTGCTCGAACGCCCGCAGGTCGAGCTGCCCCGGCTCGGGCCGGATGAGGTATCCCGGCGGCCTGGTCTCCAGCAGGTGATCGTGCCCGGCCCGCACCAGCGCGCGGCGAAGCCCGTACACATAGGTCTGGATCAGCGCGTTGGCGCTGCTCGGCGGACGGTCTCCCCACAGGGCGTCGACGAGGCGCTCACCGGAGACGACCCTGCCCGAGCTGAGGAGCAGGGCCGCCATGAGGGCACGCGGCTTCGGGCCGCCCAGCGAGAGCCGCTCCCCGCGGTGCGACGCTTCAACCGGACCGAGCAGACGAAATTCCAACCGTCCTCCGTGGGCTCCCAGGCCGCCTAGAGGCAAGTGATAGCACTGCCGCCCACGAAACGGAACCCGTTGGGTGCGAGATCATTCGATCATCCGACGCGAAGGGCTCGCCGGTGGTGGGAGAGCCGTCGGTCGCCGGAGGGACGGCCTCAGAGGATCGCGCCGTCGTCCCAGCCCGAGTCGGGAGGCGGCCCGTCGCCCATGCGCACGATCAGCGCGACGAAGCCCCCGATGAAGGCGGCGATGGCGGCGAACACGATCCACCCGTCCATCGGCCAGGACAGGAGCGCGGCGAGCAGCAGGTACGCGGGACCGCCGAACAGCGCGAACCAGGCGATCTTGGTGCCCGCGTCCATCTTCGGGAGCGGCGGCGGGGGAGGCGGGACGTAGTGGTCGCCGTCGTCCTCTTCGGGGGAGGGGGCCGAGGCGGCCCGCTCCTCCTCACGGGTCTCCGCGGGGATCTCCGCCATCACCTGCTGGGGGGCGTCTTCGACGGGGACGTTCTCGCGATCCGGCCATGGCTGGCCGGCCGAGGTCGCCTCGGCGGTTTCGTTGAAAGAGGCGACGATCTGACGCCAGACCTCGTCCTCATCACTCTGGGGCGTCACCGGTCACTTCGATTCGTTCCTCTGCTCATGATGAGGTCGGATCAGTCTTCTCCGCAGCGGGATCAGTCTCTCTGCAAGGGTACCGACGCGTGGGCCCTGATGAAGTCGAGGCTACCCTCGAAAATCTCGGGCGCATCGTTGTCGAGCGTCGCCACGTGGTAGCTGTTCGCGCACTCGCGCACCGTCAGGTTGCCGCCGAGCGCCTGGCGCAGCAGCTCGACGCTCGCCGGTTTCACAACGTGGTCCTCGGGGCTGTGGTACACGAGCACGGGCTGGGTGATGCGGCCGAGCTCCGACTGGACCAGTGACCAGAGCTTCGGGAGCGTGGCCGCCGCCCTGACGGGGGTGCGCGTGTAGCCCACCTCGGTCGCCCCCTCCTTCTTGATGTCGTTCGCGACGCCCGCGACCGACGGGAGTACGAACTTCAGCACGGGCGCGAGCTTCATCAGCGGGACGTCGTTCACGATGGACGGGTTCACCACCACCAGGCCCCGCACCGAGGAGCCGTGCACCTCGGCCAGCCGGAGCGCCATGCACCCCCCGAGGGACAGGCCCATGACGAAGACCTCGGCGCACGTGCTCCTGAGGCTCTCGAAGGCCCTCTCAAGCTCGGCGAACCAGTCTTCCCAGCGGGTGCGGTTCATCTCCTGCCAGGTGGTGCCGTGTCCGGGCAGGCGGGGCACCGACACCGTCAGGCCCGCATCCGCCAGGTAGCGCCCCCAGGGGCGCAACGACTGTGGCGTCCCGGTGAACCCATGGCAGAGCAGGACCCCGACCTGGCCACCTTCGTGCTGATATGGCTCGGAGCCGGGCATGAGCGGCATGTTGGATTCCTCTCCTGATGATGGCTCGCCCGATCGTCGCACGTTCGAGGGCCGTCCCGCGAGATCCGCGAGCCCGGTGTCGCGGTTGGGTGGACGGTGTTGGTTGAAGGTGAGGTGTAGGTGAGGTGCGCCCGGCATGCGAAGATGACGCCACGCGGTTACAGCGGTGTGAACTCAGAGGAAAGCCAGCGAAGGGGTGCCCGAGTGTTCTACTGGGTGGTGAAGGCCATTCTCTCGCCGTTCCTCCATCTGGTGTTCCGTCCCTGGTCAGAGGGCGCCGAGCATGTCCCGAAGGAGGGCCCGTCGATCCTCGCGGGCAACCACCTGTCGTTCGCCGACCACTTCTTCGGCGCGCTTCCGCTGCCCCGCAAGGTCATCTCGCTGGGCAAGGCCGAGTACTTCACCGGGCGCGGTGTGAAGGGGCTGCTGAGCCGGGCGTTCTTCACCGGCGTCGGCACCGTGCCCATCGACCGGTCAGGCGGCAAGGCCAGCGAGGCGGCGCTGCGCACCGGCCTGCGCATCCTGCGGGAGGGCCACGTGCTCGGCATCTACCCCGAGGGCACCCGCTCGCCCGACGGGCGGCTCTACAAGGGCAAGACCGGCGTGGCCCGGCTGGCCCTGGAGTCCCGGGTGCCGGTCATCCCCTGGGCGATGGTGAACACCTTCGAGATGATGCCTCCCGGGCGCAGGTTCCCGAAGCTCGGCATCCGCCCCGGCGTGAAGTACGGCAAGCCGCTCGACTTCTCCCGCTACTACGGCATGGAGGAGGACCGGCTGGTCCTCCGCGCCGTCACCGACGAGATCATGTACGCGCTGATGGAGCTGTCCGGCCAGGAGTACGTCGACAAGTACGCCGCCAGCGCCAAGGTCGAGATGGCCCGCGCGGCGAAGAAGGCCGCACCGTCCTAGCCGTCCTCGGCGGCGGCCGGTCAGGGGCCGTCAGTTCGCCCGGTCCGGTGGTGTGGCTCCCGCCACCGCCACCTGTCCGAGGCTGATGCCCGCGTCGTTGGGCGGCACACGGGAGTGCAGCAGCACCGTGAACCCGCGCTCCTCCAGCAGGGCGGCCGCCCGCTCGACGAGGTAGAGGTTCTGGAACACCCCGCCGGACAGCGCGACCGTGGACAGGCCGGTGCGCTCCCGTACCCGCAGGCAGCCCTCCGCGACGAGCCGGGCGACCCCGTTGTGGAAGCGCGCGGAGATCACCGCCGCCCCGGCCCCCGCGTCCTCCACGACCGCCTCCACCAGATCGAGCCCCACCACCCTGAACGGCCGCTCCCCGTCCGCGCCCCCGGTTCCGGTGGCGGCGGGGTCCAGGATGCGGCAGGGGTACGCCCGCTGTTCGCCGGGGGCGGCGATCCGCTCCAGCTCGATGGCGGCCTGTCCCTCGTAGGTGACCGTGTCGCGGCCCGTCACCAGGGCGGCGACGGCGTCGAACAGGCGTCCTGCGCTGGAGGTCGGCGGCGCGTTGACGCCGCGTGCGGCCATGGCGGCGACGGCGTCCCATCGCCCGGCGTTGCGCTCGCGCACCCCGAGTCCTTCCGGCGCCCCCGCGCCGAGATAGGCGGCGGCCATCCGCCACGGCTGCCGGATCGCCGTCGCGCCGCCGGGCATCGGCACCGGCTCCAGATGCCCGGCCCGCTCGAACCCGGCCAGATCGGCGACCAGGAACTCGCCGCCCCACAGCGTGCCGTCCAGGCCGTACCCGAGCCCGTCGAAGGCCACGCCGATCACCGGCCCGGCCACGCCGTTGTCGGCCATGCACGACGCGATGTGCGCGTGGTGGTGCTGCACGCCCACCAGCTCGACGCCCTCCCGAGCCAGCGCGTACTTCGTCGAGAGGTACTCCGGGTGCAGGTCGTGGGCGACCAGCTCGGGCCTGACGCCGAACAGCCGCTGGAAGTGCCGGACGCCCTCGGTGAACGACCGCAGGGTCTCGAAGTTCTCCAGGTCCCCGATGTGGTGCGACACGAACGCGCGGCGCCCCTCGGCCAGGCAGAAGGTGTGCTTCAGCTCGGCTCCGCACCCGAGCACCGGACGGCGGACCCCTTCCGCGAGGGTCAACGGCGCGGGGACGTAGCCCCGCGAGCGGCGGATCGGCAGCTCCCTGCCCCGGAACACCCGGACGACCGAGTCGTCGGCGCGCGTGTGGATCGGCCGGTCGTGGGTCAGGAAGGCGTCCGCGATGCCGTCCAGGCGTGCGAGCGCCGTGTCGTCGAGGTAGGCGATCGGCTCGTCGGAGACGTTCCCGCTGGTCAGCACGATCGGCTGCGGGAACTGGCGCAGCAGCAGGTGGTGCAGGGGCGAGTAGGGCAGCATCACCCCGAGCGACCGCGCCCCCGGCGCGACCGCCTCCGCGACCCCGCCTTCCGCGATCCCACCGCCGGCGTGCCGGGTCCGGCGGCGCAGGAGCACGATGGGGCGGCGGCGGCCGGTGAGCAGCCGTTCCTCGTCGGGGTCGATGGCGCAGAGCAGGCGGGCCGCCGCCAGGTCGGGCACCATCAGCGCGAACGGGCGCTCCTCCCGGTGCTTCCTGGCGCGCAGCGCCGTGACCGCACGCTCCAGGTCGGCGCGGACGGCCAGGTGGTACCCGCCGATCCCCTTGACCGCGAGGAGCCGTCCCCGCCGCAGCAGGCGGGCCGCCTCCCGAACGGGGTCGCCCGGGATCTCCTGCAGCGCGCCGTCGACCAGTCGCAGGCGCGGGCCGCACGCCGCGCAGCACACCGGCTGGGCGTGGAACCGCCTGCCGGCCGGGTCGTGGTACTCCTCCGAGCACGCGTCGCACATCGCGAAGGCCGCCATCGTGGTGCCTGCCCGGTCGTACGGAGAGGCCCGGACGATCGTGAAGCGCGGCCCGCAGGCGGTGCAGTTGATGAACGGGTAGCCGTACCTGCGGTCGGAGGGGTCCTCCAGCTCCCGCAGGCAGTCGGCGCAGGTGGCGACATCGGGGGAGATGAGGGCCCGCCCTCGGCCCGCGCCCGTGCTCGGCGCGATGCCGAACCCGGGTTCGCCCGTGACGGGCACCTCCCGCGAGGTGACGCGGTCGACGATCGCCAGCGGAGGCGGCCGATGCCGTACGGTCTCCAGGAACTCGGCAACGGCGGTGGAGACGCCCTCGACCTCGATGAACACGCCATGCTCGTCGTTGCCGACCACTCCGCACAACCCCAGCCGCGTCGCGAGCCGGTGGACGAAAGGGCGGAATCCCACCCCCTGGACGACACCGTCGACCCGGATCTCGGCACGGACGCTAGGGCTCACATGATCAGTCTCCGGCGGGCACCGGCGACAGGCAACGAAGGCGCGCGACGTGCCCCCGCGCCTCCTCGATCAGGCGCATCATGGCGAGGCTGTCCGAAAGCGGCATGACGGCGCTTTCTGTGCGGCCCTCGGCCAGGGCGTCGCGCACCTCGCGGAGCTCCCCGGCGTACCCGTCATCGGACGCGGCGATCACGTGCTCCTCCGGCTCGCCGGAGGAGCCGTGCAGGACCATGCGCGTGGGGGCGAAGAAGGGGGCGTCGAGGTCGGCGCGCAGGATCGTGCCGGTCACCGAGGCGGTGTTGGCCAGCGGGCCGAGCAGGGAGGTGTCCAGCAGCGCCCGCGCGCCGTCGTTCCAGGACATCAGCAGCCCGGCCTCGGCGTCGACCCCGGATGGCGACAGGGTGCCGGTGACGGTCATCGCGCCGGGCTCGCCGAGCAGGAGCTGGGCCAGGCCCATCGGGTAGATGCCGAGGTCGAGCAGGGCCCCGCCGCCGAGCGCGGGATCCCATAGCCGGTGCGCGGGGTCGTAGGCCATGGGGAACCCGAACGACGCGGACACCGACCTGAGCGTGCCGAAGCTCCCGTCGCGTACGAGCCCGTGCAGCCGCGTGACCAGCGGGTTGAACCGCATCCACATGGCCTCCATGAGGAAGACCCCCGCCTCGCGCGCCAGCTTCACCATGCGCTCGGCGTCGGCGGCCGTGGCGGCCAGGGGCTTCTCGCACAGCACCGCGCGCCCGGCCGCGATGGCGAGCTCCGCGACCGGCAGGTGGTGGGAGTGCGGCGTCGCGACGTACACGACGTCGACCTCCGGGTCGAGCACCAGCTCCTCGTACGAGCCGTACGCGCGGGGCGCCTCCAGCTCGCCGGCGAGCCCGCGCGCCCGGCCGAGATCGCGGGAGCCGACGGCGGCCACCCGCATGCCCGGCTCCCGCGCGATCACCTGTCCGACCGTGCGGGCGATGCCGCCCGTGGCCGCGATACCCCACGACAGCACGAAAGCTCCTTCCAGGCGCGGCCGCCGCCGTACGGTCCGTACGGGCTCGGCGCGCTTCGCTTGTCCGGGTCCAGAATGCACGTACCTTTTGCCCGGGAGATACCTCTTCGCGGTCACCTGTGTCCCGGCGGCCTGCCTTCCAGGCGCGGTCCGGCGGTCCAGAGCGCAAGCAGTCCAGAGGTCCAGGGGCTTCTGGGGCCTAGGGGACGGGCAGGCGGTCGGCGGCGGCGGACCAGAGGGACCGGTCGCCCCGCGGCTCGTACGCGGTGATGGGCTCGCCCCGGCGTACGAGCTCGCGGATGTCGGTGACCACGCCGTGGGCGCGGGCCTGGACCAGCGCGTTGCCGAGCGCGGCGGCCTCCACCGGCCCGGCCAGCACCGGAAGGCCCGTGGCGTCGGCGGTCATCTGGCAGAGCGGCCCGTTGCGCGCCCCGCCGCCGACGATGTGGATCACTTCCACGTCGTGGCCGCTGAGGCGCGCGGCGTCGCGCACGGCACGCCGGTAGGCCAGGGCGAGGCTTTCGAGCACGCAGCGGACGATCTGCGGCTCGCCGGTGGGGGGACGCTGGCCGGTGCGCTCGCAGTAGGCCGCGATGCGCCGGGGCATGTCGCCGGGAGGCAGGAAGGAGGGGTCGTCGGGGTCGATCAGCGCCGCGAACGGGCTCGCGCGCTCGGCGGCGGCCAGCAGTCGCGGCAGGCCGGGGTCGCCCCAGGCACGCAGGCACTCCTGGAGGATCCAGAGCCCCATGACGTTGCGCAGGTAGCGCGTGGTGCCGTCGAGGCCGCCCTCGTTGGTGAAGTTGGCCTCGCGGCTCTCGTCGGTGATCACCGGCGCGGGAAGCTCGACGCCGACGAGCGACCAGGTGCCCGAGGAGATGTAGGCGAACCGCGGGGTGGCGGCGGGCACGGCGGCCACGGCCGAGGCGGTGTCGTGGGAGGCCACCGCGACCACGGGCACGGGCTCGCCGCCGTTCCCGATCTCGGCGGCCACGTCGGGACGCAGGACTCCGGCGGGGGAGCCGGGCGGGCGCAGATCGGGGAAGATCTCGCCGGGGAGGCCGAGGCGGCTCATGAGCGGGCGTGCCCAGTCGCCCGCGCGGACGTCGTACAGCCCGGTGGTGGAGGCGTTGGTGGTCTCGGCGCCGATCGACCCGGTCAGCCAGTAGGTGAGCAGGTCGGGGATCATGAGCAGCGTCCTCGCCCGCGCGAGGGCCTCGCGGTCGGCCAGGAGCTGGTAGACGGTGTTGAAGGGCAGGAACTGCAGGCCGCTCACCCCGTACAGCGAGGCGGCGCCCAGCTCGGCGACCACCCCCTCCATGACCCCGGAGGTGCGCTCGTCGCGGTAGTGGACGGGGTTGCCGAGCAGCCGGCCGGAGGAGTCGAGCAGGCCGTAGTCGACCGCCCAGGAGTCGACGCCGATGGAGTCGACCGGGCCCGCCTTGCGCAGGCCGTCGAGAACGCCCTGGTAGAGGGACAGGATGTCCCAGTGGAGGGTGCCCGACGCCCGGACGGGCCGGTTGGCGAACCGGTGGACCTCCCTCAGCTCGACCCCGCCCGCGTGGATCCGCGCCGTCATCACCCGCCCGCTGGAGGCCCCGAGGTCGACGGCCGCGACCGTGCTCACCGCCACCTCACCACCTCGCGAACACGCCGGACGCCCCTATGAACCCGCTGAACCTGCTGAACCCGCTGGACCCGCTGAACCCGCTGGACCCGCTGGACCGGATCAACCGGCGGCCGTGCCGCGCGCGGGCTCATGTCACTCGCGCCGGGTGGACTCGCGGGCCACGAGCTCGGGCTGGAACATGATCTGCTGGTGGGCATGGCTCTCCGGGTTGTCGCACTCGTCGAGGAGAAGCTCAGTGGCGATGCGGCCGAGCTTGTAGGTCGGCTGGCGGATCGAGCTGAGCGACACGGCGGAGGCGGCGGCGAAGTCGATGTCGTCGTAGCCGATGAGGGCCACGTCGTGGGGCACGCGCACGCCCGCCTGGAGCAGCCCGCGTAGCAGGCCGAGGGCGAGCAGGTCGTTCGCGCAGAAGATCGCGTCGGGGAGGAGGGGCCCGCCCACCAGCTTCTCGGCCGCCCGCTGCCCCGCCCTGGCGTTCATGGCGGGCATCTCGACGACCTCCAGGGCGGACGCGGGGTCGAGCCCCGCCGCCGCGATCGCCTGCTCGGCGCCGCTCATGCGGTCGAGGCACTGGCGGATGGTCAGCGGACCGGTGACGAACGCGAGCCGGGCGGCCCCGCCGTCGAGCAGGTGGCCCGCCGCCGTGCGCCCGCCGGTGATGTCGTTCACGGCGACCGAGCACTGGTCGGGACGGTGGGCGGGGTGGTCGACGAGCACGACGCTGATGCCGCGGTCGCGGATCACGTCGAGCCGGCCGGGATCCTCGTCGGAGGGCGTGATCAGCAGGCCCCGCACCCGCTGCTCGGCGAAGACGCGCAGGTTGCGCTCCTCCTTCACCCGGTCTCCCGAGGAGTTGCCGAGGATCACGGCGTAGCCCAGCTCACTGGCCATGTCCTCGACGCCGGCCGCGACGTCGGTGAAGAACGGGTTGCCGATGTCGATCACCGACAGGCCGATGGTGCGGCTGTGGCCCGCGCGCAGCGTGGACGCCGAGCCGTGCCGCACGAAGCCGAGCTCCCTGATGACCTGCTCGACGCGCGAGCGCGTCTCGGCCGCCACCTTCTGGGGCCGGTTGAGCACGTTGGACACCGTGCCGGGCGAGACCCCGGCCTGCGCGGCGACCTCTTTGATACTCACCGTGCTTCCGGTGCTCCCCGTGGTCATCCGTACTCCTTCTGTGGTCGGCGTTTATTAAAACGTGCCAGCGGCGGCGCGCACCAGGCCTCGTACGAATATCGCACAGAGGACGCGGGACCGGTGCCGGGGAAGCGGCGAGGAGCCCGGTAACGCTCTGGAAACAGCGACTTCACCCCCCATTGACATGGTCGCCGGACCGGCCGTAGCGTCCGGGCAAGGCCATTAAAACGTTTTTGGCTCCGCATGCCAAGCGCCAGGGAAGGGGCGGGTCTGTGAGGGATCCGGGCGAGGTCGAGGCCCCGGGGGGGCCGGTCTCCGGCGCGGCGCCGCCGGTGCTCGCACTGAGGCAGGTCAGCAAGTCGTTCGGCGCGGTCCGCGCGCTGAGGGAGGTCTCGCTGGAGCTGTTCGCCGGCGAGGCCCACGCGCTGGCGGGGGAGAACGGCGCGGGGAAGTCCACCCTCGTCAAGACCCTGACGGGCGTCCACCGCCCCGACGAGGGCGAGGTGCTGCTCGACGGCGAGCCCGTGGAGTTCGGCGGCCCGGCCGCCGCGCAGGACGCGGGAGTGGCCGTGATCTACCAGGAGCCCACGCTCTTCCCCGATCTGTCCGTCGAGGAGAACATCTTCATGGGCCGCCAGCCGCGCGCCCGGTTCGGCCGCATCGACCGGCGCGCCATGCGGCGCGAGGCCACCGGGCTGTTCCGGCGCCTCGGCGTCGCGCTCGACCCGGGCAGGCCCGCGCGCGGCATGTCGATCGCCGACCAGCAGCTCGTCGAGATCGCCAAGGCGCTGTCCCGCGAGGCGCGCGTCCTCATCATGGACGAGCCCACCGCCGCGTTGTCGGGCAACGAGGTCGCCCGGCTGTTCACCGTCGTCGAGGCGCTCAGGGGGCAGGGCTGCGCGGTGCTGTTCATCTCCCACCGGCTCGACGAGATCTTCGAGCTCTGCCAGCGCGTCACGACCCTGCGCGACGGCGCCTGGGTGGCCAGTGAGCGCGTCACCGGGCTCACCCCCGACGACCTGGTGAGGCGCATGGTCGGCCGCGACCTCGACACCCTCTACCCCAAGCAGGAGACCACGCCGGGCGAGGTGGCGCTGACCGTCAGCCGTCTCACCCGCGAGGGCGTGTTCACCGACGTCTCGTTCGAGGTGCGGCGGGGCGAGATCGTCGCCCTGGCGGGCCTGGTCGGGGCGGGCCGCAGCGAGGTCGCCCGCGCGATCTTCGGCGTCGACCGCTGGGACGCGGGCTCGGTGCGCGTCGGCGGGCGCCGCCTGCCGGCCGGGAGCCCGGCAGCCGCCATGGCCGCGGGCCTCGCGCTCGTCCCGGAGGACCGCCGCCAGCAGGGCCTAATCATGGATCTGTCGATCGAGCGCAACATCGGCCTGACCGGCCTCAGGAGCGTGCGGCGGGGCCCGGTGATCTCCCGGGCCGCCGAGCGCGACCGGGCGCGCGACTGGGCCACACGGCTCCAGCTCAAGTTCACCCGGCTCGGCGACGCGGTGAACGTCCTGTCCGGTGGCAACCAGCAGAAGGTCGTCCTGGCCAAATGGCTGGCCACCGACCCCGCGGTGCTGATCGTCGACGAGCCCACCCGGGGCATCGACATCGGCACCAAGGCCGAGGTGCACCGGCTGCTGTCCGAGCTGGCCGGGCGAGGCATCGCCGTCCTGATGATCTCATCTGACCTGCCGGAGGTGCTGGGCATGGCCGACCGCGTGCTCGTCATGCACGAAGGACGGCTCACCGCGGAGATCCCGCGTGAGAGGGCCACCGAGGAAAGCGTCATGTCGGCCGCCACCGGCCGCGCCGCGGGGGCCGCCGCGTGACCGCCCCGCGAACCGGCCGCCAACGGCCGCGCCGCCTGACCACCCCGCGAACCGGCGGCTCAGGAGCGGGCGCGGAGGGCGTCGCGTGACCGCCGTCACGGCCGGCGAGGGGCCGGCGGCGGAGCGCGGCGCCCGGAGCCTGGTCGAGCTGGTCCTGCGGGCACGCGAGCTCAGCCTGGTGGCCGCCATCGCCGTCCTGGTCGTCGTCACCGCCGCCGTCAACCCGAACTTCCTGTCCGGCCAGGGCGTGACGGACATCTTCCTCAACACCTCGATCCTGGCGCTGCTCGCCGTGGGGCAGTCGCTGGTCGTCATCACCAGGAACATCGACCTGTCCGTGGGGTCGGTCGTCGGGCTGGTCGCCTTCTCCACCGGCGAGTTCCTGGCCGCCGACCCCGGCGGGCGGGGCGTCGTGGTGGCGCTCGTCCTCGGCGTCGCGACCGGCGCGGCGTGCGGGCTGCTCAACGGCCTGCTGGTGAGCTTCTGCCGCGTGCCCGCCCTGGTCGTCACCCTCGGCACGCTGTACGTCATCCAGGGCCTCGACCACTACATCGCCCACGGGCGGCAGATCAACGCCGTCGACCTCCCGACGGCCCTGCTCGACCTCGGCAACGAGGGCGTGCTCGGCGTTCCGTACCTCCCGGTCATCACGGTCGTGGTCATGCTGGCCGTCGGCTACTACCTGCGCTCCTATCCCTCCGGGCGCGACTTCTACGCCATCGGGTCGAGCCCCGAGGCCGCGCGCCTCGCCGGGGTGCCCGTACGGCGCCGCGTCCTGGCCGCCTACCTGTTCAGCGGCGCGCTCGCCGGTCTCGCCGGGGTGCTGTGGCTCGCGAGGTTCGGCACGGTCGTCGCCGACTCGGCCCGGGGCTGGGAGTTGCTCGTGGTCAGCGCCGTCGTGGTGGGCGGGGTGGCCATCGTCGGCGGCGTCGGCACGGTGTACGGCGCGGTGCTCGGCGCGGTGCTGCTGACGACCATCGGCAGCGCCCTGGTCGTGCTGAAGGTGAACTCTTTCTGGCAGCAGGCGCTCACCGGCGCGCTGCTGCTGCTGGCCATCACCGTCGACCGGGTGCTCGCGGTGCGGGTCACGCGGCTGCTGCGCAGGAGGAGCGTCCGCCATGGCGCCTGACCTGATGACCACCGCCGGCAGTGACACGGCGCCCCGTCCCCCGGCCGCCCGGTCCGCGCTCGGCCGGTTCGCGCGCTGGGACGTGCTGGTCACCGCGCTGCTGATCGCCGTGTTCCTGGCGGGCGCGGCGGGCTCGCCCGACTTCGCCGGCGCCGGCAACCTGTCGTTCGCCCTGGGGGACCTCGGCGAGATCGCGCTCATCGCGCTCGCGATGACGCTCCTGGTCGTGGCCGCCGAGGTCGACCTCTCCGTGGCGTCGGTCCTCGGGCTGTCGAGCGCCCTGCTCGGCGCCCTGTGGGACGGCGGCTGGGCGATCGAGACCATCATCCCGCTGGTGGTGGTCGTGGGCGCGGTGTGCGGGCTGGTGAACGGCCTGCTGGTCACCCGGCTCGGCCTGCCCTCGCTCGCGGTCACGATCGGCACGCTCGCGCTCTACCGGGGCCTCGCGTACGTCGTGCTCGGCGACAGGGCGGTGGCGGAGTTCCCCCAGCGGTACACCGACCTGGTGACCGGCGACGTGCCCGGCACCCCCGTCCCGTACCCCGTGGCCCTGTTCGTCCTCCTCGCGATCGTCACGGGCGTCGTCCTGCACGCCACCGGGGCCGGACGGGCGCTGTTCGCGATCGGCGCGCAGGAGGAGGCGGCCTTCTTCGCCGGCATCCGGGTCAAGCGCGTCAAGCTGGTGCTGTTCGTGGTCTCCGGCACGGTGGCGGCCTTCGCCGGCGTGATCTTCACGCTGAGGTACGGCAGCGCCAGGGCCGACAACGGCTTCGGCGTCGAACTGGCCGTCATCGCGGCCGTGCTGCTGGGCGGCGTCGACTTCGACGGCGGCAAGGGCACGCTCGGCGGGGTCATCGCCGGCGTGCTGCTCATCGGGCTGCTGCGCAACCTCTTCATGCTCAACGACGTGGCGACCGAGATCCAGTCGATCGTCACCGGCCTTCTCCTCATCGTCTCGGTCCTCACCCCGCGCCTCGCGGCGGTCCTGCGACAACGACGCCGCTCCCCGTCTTCGCGCACCCCCCGCACCTCCACGGAAGAAGGAAATCGATGATGACGAACTCTTCACGGCGGTTCGCCTCCGCGGTCCTCGCCACGAGCGTCCTGGCGCTCGGCCTGGCGGCCTGCGGCGGCACCACGAAGGACTCCGCCACGTCGTCCGCGCCCGCGGCCGCGCCCCCGGCGTCGTCGGCCAAGGCCGACCCGAACGCGCCCGTCAAGCAGGGGCTGAAGCTGGCCTTCCTCCCCAAGGCGATCAACAACCCGTACGAGACGATCGTCGACAACGCGGGCATCGAGGCGGCCAAGGAGTTCTCCGGCACGGCCAAGGAGGTCGGCCCCTCCGACGCGTCGGCGTCGTCCCAGATCTCCTACATCAACACGCTCACGCAGCAGGGCCAGGACGCGATCCTCATCGCGGCCAACGACGCCAACGCGGTGTGCGGCCCGCTGAAGCAGGCGATGGGCAAGGGCATCAAGGTCGTGGCCTACGACTCCGACGCCGCCAAGGAGTGCCGTGACATCTTCATCAACCAGGCCAGCTCCGAGGAGGTCGGCCGCAGCCAGGTCAAGCTGCTCGCCGACATGATCGGCCACAGGGGCGACATCGCCATCCTCTCGGCCACCGCGAACGCCACGAACCAGAACACCTGGATCGAGTTCATGAAGGACGAGCTGACCAAGCCCGAATACAAGGACATGAAGCTCGTCAAGGTCGCCTACGGTGACGACGAGGACCAGAAGTCGTTCCAGCAGACCCAGGGTCTTCTGCAGGCGTATCCCGGCCTGAAGGGCATCATCTCCCCGACCACGGTCGGCATCTCGGCGGGCGCCCGCTACATCTCCGGCTCCAAGTACAAGGGCAAGGTCGTGCTGACCGGGCTCGGCACGCCGAACCAGATGCGCAAGTTCGTCAAGGACGGCACCGTCCAGAAGTTCGCCCTGTGGAACCCCAAGGACCTCGGCTACCTGGCCGCCTACGCCGCCGCCGCGCTGTCCTCCGGGCAGATCACCGGCGCCGAGGGCGAGACCTTCAAGGCCGGCAAGCTCGGCGAGAAGACGATCGGCGAAGACGGCGAGATCATCCTCGGCCCGCCTTTCACCTTCGAGGCCTCCAACATCGACCAGTTCGACTTCTAGACCTCACCCAGAACCACCGTGTACGGCTCGCGCGGGGCGCCGTCCTTCGTGGAGCTCGAAGGCGGCCGTCCCGGCGAGGGCATGTTCACGCTCGACGGAGTTTTCCATCTCGACTGATCGGGGACCCTCATGGCAACGGACATCAAGGCGGAGCTGCGACGGCAGCGCATCGAGACGCCCTCCTGGGCTTATGGCAACTCGGGCACCCGGTTCAAGGTGTTCACCCAGAAGGGCGTGCCGCGAGATCCGTACGAGAAGCTGGCCGACGCGGCGCAGGTGCACCGGTTCACCGGCGTCGCCCCGGCCGTCGCCCTGCACATCCCGTGGGACAAGGTGGACGACTACGCCGGCCTGGCCCGGTACGCCCGCGAGCTCGGCGTCGGCATCGGCGCGATCAACTCCAACGTCTTCCAGGACGACGACTACATGCTGGGCAGCGTCACCAACCCCGACCCGGGGGTGCGGCGCAAGGCGCTCGACCACCTGTTGGAGTGCGTCGACATCATGGACCTCACCGGCTCCAGCACGCTCAAGCTGTGGTTCTCCGACGGCACCAACTACCCCGGGCAGGACGACGTCCGCTCCCGCCAGGACCGGCTCGCCGAGGCGCTGGCGGCGGTGTACGACCGGCTGGGCGAGGGGCAGCGGTTCCTGCTTGAGTACAAGCTGTTCGAGCCAGCCTTCTACGTGACCGACGTGCCCGACTGGGGCACGGCGTACGCGCACTGCCAAAGGCTCGGGCAGAAGGCCCAGGTGGTCGTGGACACCGGGCACCACGCCCCGGGCACGAACATCGAGTTCATCGTGGCGTTCCTGCTGCGCGAGGGGAAGCTCGGCGGGTTCGACTTCAACTCCCGCTTCTACGCCGACGACGACCTGATGGTGGGCGCGGCCGACCCGTTCCAGCTCTTCCGCATCATGTACGAGGTGATCAGGGGCGGCGGCTACGCCGAGCACATCGCGTTCATGCTCGACCAGTGCCACAACATCGAGGCCAAGATCCCCGGCCAGATCCGGTCGGTGATGAACGTCCAGGAGGCCACGGCCAAGGCGCTGCTGGTCGACGGCGAGTCGCTGGGGAAGGCCCAGTCCGAGGGCGACGTCCTCGGCGCCAACGCCGTGTTCATGGACGCCTACAACACCGACGTGCGGCCGCTGCTCGCCGGGCTGCGCGAGGAGTCCGGCCTCGATCCCGACCCGATGGCCGCCTACCGCCGCTCGGGGTACGCCGAGAAGATCGTGGCCGAGCGCGTGGGCGGCGCGCAGGCCGGATGGGGGGCCTGACCATGACCACCGGACCCGTCGACGAGCTCCTGCGGCGGGCGCACGCCCTCGGCGCCGACCCCCGCAACACCAACTACGCCGGGGGCAACGCCTCCGCCAAGGGCACCGCGACCGATCCCGTCACCGGGGAGGGCGTCGAGCTGATGTGGGTCAAGGGCTCCGGCGGAGACCTCGGCACGCTGACCGAGGCGGGACTGGCCGTGCTCAGGCTCGATCCGCTGCGCTCGCTGACCCGGGTCTATCCCGGGGTCGAGCGCGAGGACGAGATGGTCGCGGCGTTCGACCACTGCGCCTTCGGCAGGGGAGGCGCGGCGCCGAGCATCGACACCGCCATGCACGGGCTCGTCGACGCCGTCCACGTCGACCACCTCCATCCGGACGCCGGCGTCGCGATCGCGACGGCGGCCGACGGCGAGGCGCTCACCCGCGAGATCTTCGGCGGCCGGGTGCTGTGGGTGCCCTGGCGGCGTCCGGGCTTCCAGCTCGGCATGGACATCGCCGCGCTGAAGGAGGCCGACCCCGGCGCCATCGGCGTGGTCCTCGGCGGCCACGGCATCACCGCCTGGGGCGACACGAGCGAGGAGTGCGAGGCCCGGTCCCTGGAGATCATCCGTACGGCCGAGCGTCACATCGCCGAGCACGGCCGGCCCGAGCCGTTTGGCCCGGTGATCCACCAGCCGCTCCCGGAGGGGGAGCGGGCCGAGCGCGCGGCGGCGCTGTTCCCGGTGATCAGGGGGCTGTGCTCCACCGACGCCCGCCGGGTGGGCCACTTCACCGCGACCCCCGAGGTGCTCGACTTCCTGTCCCGCGCCGAGCACCCGCGCCTGGCCGCCCTCGGCACCTCCTGCCCCGACCACTTCCTGCGTACGAAGGTCGCGCCGCTGGTCGTCGACCTGCCGCCGGGCGCGCCGCTCGACGAGGTCGTCACCCGGCTGCGCGAGCTGCACGCCGCCTACCGCGAGGACTACCGCGCCTACTACGAGCGGCACGCCGTCCCCGGCTCGCCCGCGATGCGCGGCGCGGACCCGGCGATCGTGCTCGTGCCCGGCGTCGGAATGTTCAGCTTCGGCAAGGACAAGCAGACCGCGCGCGTGGCGGGCGAGTTCTACGTCAACGCGATCAACGTCATGCGCGGCGCCGAGGCGCTGTCGGGCTACCGGCCGATCGAGGAGTCCGAGAAGTTCCGCATCGAATACTGGGAGCTGGAGGAGGCCAAGCTCAGGCGGCTGCCGAAGCCCAAGCCGCTGGCCACCCGCGTGGCGCTGGTGACCGGGGGCGGTTCGGGCATCGGGGCGGCCACCGCCCGCAGGCTGGCCGCCGAGGGCGCGTGCGTCGTGGTGGCCGACCGCGACCTCGGGTCGGCGGAGAAGGTCGCCGCCGAGCTGGGTTCGAGCGACGTGGCGATCGCCGTCGAGGCCGACGTGACCTCCGAGGAGCAGATCGGCGCGGCCGTGCGGCGGGCCGTCCTCGCCTTCGGCGGGGTCGACCTGGTGGTCAACAACGCCGGGTTGTCGCTGTCGAGATCGCTGCTGGAGACGACGGCCGCCGACTGGGACCTCCAGCACGACGTCATGGCCAGGGGCTCGTTCCTCGTCTCCCGCGAAACCGCCCAGGTCATGATAAATCAGGCGATGGGTGGAGATCTGATCTACATCTCCTCCAAGAACTCCGTGTTCGCGGGCCCGGACAACGTGGCGTACGGCGCGGCCAAGGCCGACCAGGCCCACCAGGTCCGCCTGCTCGCCGCCGAGCTGGGCGCGCACGGCATCCGCGTCAACGGGGTGAACCCCGACGGCGTGGTCCGCGGCTCCGGCATCTTCGCCTCCGGCTGGGGCGCGAACCGCGCGGCCGTGTACGGCGTGCCCGAGGAGCGGCTGGGCGAGTTCTACGCCCAGCGCACCCTGCTCAAGCGCGAGGTCCTGCCCGAGCACATCGCCGCCGCCGTCTTCGCCCTCACCGGGGGAGACCTGTCCCTCACCACCGGCCTCCACATCCCCGTGGACGCCGGCGTCCCCGCCGCCTTCCTCCGCTGACCCCTCCCCCGGACCGCCGGATCCGCACGCGAGCGCGGTCCGGGCCCAGGTCCTGGCACGCGAGCGCGGTCCGGCCCAGTCCTGGCACGCGAGCGTGGTCCGGGCCCCGGGTCCTGGCACGCGAGCGCGGGCCAGGGCCCCAGGTCCCGCCCGGTGGGACGAACCCGAGGACCCGGAGCATGTCGTGATCTAAAAGGCTATGTATCGTTCATAGGTCACGGTGATCGACTTTCGGAGGCCCGCCAAGTGACCGAAACACCCTCGTCCGGCGGGGTTCCCGTCACCGTGAAGGGGCCCGGACTGGTGGTCTCGGTGCTCGCGCTGTGCGGCATCGTCGTGTCGCTGATGCAGACCATCGTGGTGCCGCTCATCCCCGATCTGCCGCGGCTCCTCCACACCTCCGCGTCGGACGCGTCCTGGGTGATCACCTCCACGCTGCTGGCCGCCGCCGTCTGCAACCCCGTCAGCGGCAGGCTCGGCGACCTGTACGGCAAGCGGCGCGTGCTGCTGACCAGCCTCGGGCTCATGGTGATCGGATCGGTGGTCTGCGCCCTGTCCGCGGGCCTGGTCCCCGTGGTCATCGGGCGCGTGCTCCAGGGGTGCGCGATCGGCGTGATCCCCCTTGGCATCAGCATCATGCGGGACGAGCTGCCGCCCGAGAGACTGGGCTCGGCGATGGCCCTGATGAGCGCCACCCTCGGCGTCGGCGGGGCGATCGGGCTGCCGCTCGCCGCGTTCATCGCCCAGCACGCCAACTGGCACGCCCTCTTCTGGATGGCGGCCCTGGTCGGGGCGCTGGACCTGCTGCTGGTCGCGTTCGTCGTCCCCGAGTCGCCGCTGCGCGCGGCCGGGCGGTTCGACGTCCCGGGGGCCATAGGGCTCACCGCCGGCCTGATCTGCCTGCTCCTCGCGATCACCAAGGGTGGTGACTGGGGCTGGGGAAGCGGGCTGACCCTCGGCCTGTTCGCCGCCGCCGTGGCGATCCTGCTCCTGTGGGGCCTGATGGAGCTGCGCGTCCGCGACCCGCTCGTCGACTTGCGGACCACCGCCCGCCGCCAGGTCCTGCTGACCAACCTCGCCTCGGTGGTCATCGGCTTCGCGATGTTCGGGATGTCCCTGGTGCTGCCCACGCTACTCCAGGCCCCGAGGGCGACCGGGTACGGGCTCGGCCTGTCGCTGGTGGAGGCGGGACTGTGCCTCGCGCCCGGCGGCCTGGTGATGATGCTCCTCTCGCCGCTGTCCGCCCGCGTCTCGCGGCGATGGGGCCCCAAGGTCGCGCTGCTGCTCGGCACGGTGGTGATCGCGGCCGGGTACGCCGCCACGCTCGGCCTGATGCACTCCGCCTGGCAGGTCGTCATCGGCTCCTCGGTCATCGCCGCCGGGGTTGGCCTGGCCTACGCCGCCATGCCCGCGCTGATCATGACCTCGGTGCCCGCGTCGGAGACCGCCGCCGCCAACGGGCTGAACGCGCTCATGCGCTCCATCGGCACTTCCGCCTCCAGCGCCGTGGTCAGCGTCGTGCTTGCGCACATGACCGTCTCTCTCGGGGCGATCGTCCTGCCCTCGCTAAGGGGGCTCCAGGTGGCGATCATCATCGCGGGAGGGGTGGCCATCGTGGGCGCGCTGATCACCAACTTCATCCCGGGGCGCGGGCGGCCCGCGCGGCCCGGCGGTGCGATCTCCGACGACCTGGCCCGCTCCACGGGCTGACCCGCGTGGCCCGGCTAACCGGTGACGCCGGGGATCCAGGAGGTGCCGGCGAGGGGGACGCGGGCCATCGCCGCCGCCTCCACGGTCAGCGCCACGAGGTCGTCCGTGTCGAGCTGGTGGACCGACGACTTGCCGCACGCCCGGGCGAGCATCGTCGTCTCCATGGCCAGGGCGCGCAGGTAGTTCGCCACCCGCTCGGCCCCGAAGTCAGGGTCGAGGCGGTCGGCCAGCATGTCGTCCTGCGTGGCGATGCCGACCGGGCAGCCGCCGGTGTGGCAGGCCGTACAGGAGCCGGGCACGGTGCCGAGGGCGCGGTACCCGAGGCTCACGTCCGCGCCGGTGTCGTCGGAGCTGGAGTTGCACCCCAGCGCGATCAGCGCGGCGACCCCGACGGACACGGCGTCGGCGCCCAGGGCGAGCGCCTTGGCCACGTCCGCGCCGCTGCGGATGCCTCCGGAGACGACGAGCTGGACCTCGTCCTCGACCGACAGCCGGCGCAGGGTGTCGGCCGCCAGCCGGGTGGCCGCGAGCGTCGGGATGCCGGTGTGCTCGATGAAGACGTCCTGCGCGGCGCCGGTGCCGCCCTGCATGCCGTCGACCACGATCACGTCCGCGCCCGCCTCGACCGCGTACCGGACGTCCGAGGCGACCCGGGTGGCGCCGATCTTCACATACACCGGGATCCGCCAGGACGTGACCTCGCGCAGCTCCTCGATCTTGATGCGCAGCCCGTCCGGCCCGGTCCAGTCGGGGTGTCGGCTCGCGGAGCGCTGGTCAACGCCCTCCGGAAGGTCGCGCATGAACGCCACCGGGGTCGTGATCTTCTGCCCGAGCAGCATGCTGCCGCCGCCCGGCGTGGCGCCCTGGCCGAGCACGATCTCGACGGCGTCGGCCGAGCGCAGGTGGTCGGGGTCGAAGCCGTAGCGCGAGGGCAGGCACTGGTACACGAGCGTCTTCGCGGCGTCGCGCTCCTGCGGGGCCATGCCGCCGTCGCCGGTCGTCGCCGAGGTGCCGGCCAGGGTCGCCGCCCGGCCGAGCGCCTCCTTGGCCCCGGCCGACAGCGCGCCGAACGACATGCCGGCGATCGTGACAGGGATGTCCAGCACGACGGGCTCCTCGGCGTACCGCGTGCCGAGGACCGTGCGGGTCTCGCACCGCTCGCGGTACCCCTCCAGCGGGGCGGGGGACAGGCCCGCCGTCAGGATGAGCAGGTCGTCGAAGCTTGGGACGGCACGTCTGGCGCCCCCGCCCCGGACCTCGCACCCCCCGAGCCTCGCCCGCTCCTGGATCTCCGCGATGGCCCGGGGAGAGAAGGTGTGGCTCATCAGAAAGTCCCGTGGTCGTGGCTGTGGAGTTGGTAGAGCCGCCGTGTGGAGACGACCTTGGTGATGTCGGCGGGGGAGACGTGGTCGAACCCGCACCCTTCGGCGAGGAGCTTCACGAACGTCACGTCGTGCTCGGTGATCTCTTCGATCGCGGCGTCGGCGCCGAGGCCGGTGATCTTCCCGCCGACGTAGACCACCGCCTCGTACAGCGAGTCCCCGAGGCAGGGGCCGGCGTCGCCCCCGATCAGGATGACGCCGGACTGGGCGAGGACCCCGCAGTACGCGCCGGCGTTCCCGCCGATCGCCAGCGTCGCGCCCTTGAGCGAGATGCCGGCGCGCGAGGAGCAGCCGCCGTCCACCACCACGACCCCGCCTCGGGCGGAGGCCGCCACGCTCTGCCCCACCGAGCCGCGTACGTGGACCTCGCCGGACATCAGGTTCTCGGCCACGCCGCACCCGGCCGGGCCGTTCACCGTGATCCGGGCCCGCTGGCCGAGGCCGCCGGGGTAGAACCCCGCCGGGCCGTCGATCTCGACCCGCACAGGCGCGTCCAGCCCCACCGCCAGGTTGTGGCGCCCGGCGGGGTTGACCACGACGGCCCTGCCGTACGGCAGGGCCTGAAGCGATCGGTTGATCTCCCGTGTGCTCATGGCGGCGGCGTCCAGCGTCACCTCGGCATCGGGGAGACCTCCTTGCCTTCCTGCCTGCCGGCCAGGCGGATGAGGCAGGGACGTCATCGCGCCTCCTGTTGACAGCCGTGGATCGGTGTCTGTCAGGAGTGAACCGTGAGAATGTTGCCGGTGTGGTGCTCGCGGATGACCACGGTGTTACCGGCGGGCCACTATCCCGTCCCGGGTCTCCCGGGAGAGGGGGATCAGCTCAGCTGTGCCCGGATCTGGCGGATGTGTTCCGGGGTCGTACGGCAGCAGCCGCCGATGAACGAGGCTCCCGCCTCCCGCCACTCCCGGGCCGCGGCGCCGAACTCCACCGGGTCGGCGAGCCCGAGCCAGCGGTGGTTCTCCGGGTCCCAGTTCTCGCCGGAGTTCGGATAGACCGCGATGGGGGACCCGGTGACGCGGCTCATCAGGCTCTTGACGTGGCTCGGCGCGGTGCAGTTGATCCCCACGGCCACCACCTGCGGATTGCCGGCGAACAGGGCGGCGCACTCCTCCAGCGGGGTCCCGTCGTTGACGCGCTCGCCGTCCCTGCACGAGAAGCTCACCCAGGCGTTGACGTTCGGGGTCGCCTCCAGCAGGCGCGCGATCGCCCGTGCCTCCGCGAAGGAGGGGATCGTCTCGCACGCCAGCAGGTCGGCGCCGCTGTCCGCCAGCACGTCCCAGCGGGGCCGGTGCCACTGGTAGAGGCCGTCCTCGTCCAGGTCGTAGTCGCCCGTGTACTCCGCGCCGTTGGCCAGGTACGCCCCGTACGGCCCGATGCTGGCCGCGACCATGCCCCCGCCCGCCTCGTCCCGCGCCTCCTTCGCCAGCTCGACCGACAGCTGCATCAGGGCCTGCGCCTCGTGCTCCACGCGCCCCCGCCGCACGAACGCGGCGAAGCTGGCCTGGTAGCTGGCCGTGATCGCGACGTCGGCGCCGGCGGCGAAGTAGTCGCGGTGGGCCTGGAGGATCGCCTCGGGATTCTCCATGAGCAGCTTGGCCGACCACAGCTCGTCGCGCAGGTCACAGCCCAGCGCTTCGAGGTGCGTGGCGAGGCCGCCGTCAAGGATCACAACTTCGGTCTCATCGGGCTGGGAACTCACCCATATACCCTATGTGGGGTCAGATCAGGCGGTAGCCACCCGATGCCATGAAATCTTGCGGCCGTCCTCACGACGACGGAACGCCCGCCCCCACAGGGGATCCGGGCACGCGCGGACGCCCGCGGGGAACCTCCCGCCCGCTCGCGGCGCGGCCACGGCCCGCCGGGACCGGTACCGTGCAGGGGCGGGAACGAGAGTCCGGCGACACGTAACGAAGCCGCGGCGGTGACCGATCTCGCAGGGGTCCGACGGCGGCAGGCGGGGGTGGTCGAGTGCTCGTTGTTCACGGTGCCTGGACGGACGGCGGGCTGGCGCTGTGGGCCGAGGACACCACGCCGCCCGGCGAACCCGCCTCCCGCGACGGGCACCGCGCGCACCCCTTCGCCGCCCCGGCGGCCACCATCGCCTCGGCCCTCGGGCACGCCGCCGCCGGCTCCGTGGCCACCGAGCTGACCCTCCAGCTTCCCGGCTCGCCCAAGGGCCCGCTGCCCTCGCCGGAGTCGGGCCTCCAGAGCACGGCGCGCTCCCCGAAGATCTCCGCCTGGCGCGTCCCCGCGCTGCTCTTCGGTCCCACCGGGGCACTCGGGCTGCTGGGCACGCTGTCCGATCCGCCCGCGGGCGCCCCCGGAGCGCCCGAGTGGGGGCCGGGAACCTCGCTCCGCTATCTCGCGGTCGTCGCCGAGCACGCCCGTACGCTGGTCGCGCGCGGCCGGGTGCTGCCCCAGCTCGTGATCGAGGACGGCGTGCACGCCGCCCGCTGGCGTCCCGTGCTCACCGGCGTGGACGCGACCGCCTTCCGCGAGCTGGCCACCGCGATGCCGCCCGCCTGCCGGGCGGCGGGGGAGGGACGCCCGGCGGCGCGCGTCCTGCACGAGGCCCTCGGCGGCCTCGCCGACGGCGTGACGCGCCGGTCGCTGCCAGAACGGCTGCTGCGCGGCAACCGCGCCGGCCCCAAAAGCCCCCTGGCCGACCGATGGCTGCTCGGCCTCACCGGCGAGGACGCCGCGCTCCCCGACGCCGAGCCGAGCGAGGTGAGGCGGCTCGGCAAGGCGCTCCGCGACTGGATGGAGTCGGCGCACCAGCTCGACGGGCCCATCAGGGTCTGCTTCCGCCTCAGCGAGCCCGAGGGCGACGACGACGCCTGGGAGCTGGAGTTCGCCCTCCAATCGGTCGACGACCCGAGCCTGTACGTGCCGGCCTCGCTGATCTGGGAGGGCAGGCGCGTGCCCGGCCTGCCCAGACGCCCGGACGAGACCCTGCTCGCCGGCCTCGGCCGGGCCGTACGGCTCTGCCCCGACCTGTACACGGCCCTGCACACCCAGGCGCCCTCCCGCATGGTGGTGGACACCGCCTGGGCGTTCGGGTTCCTGCGCCGCGCCGCGCCCCTGCTCCAGGCCGCCGGGTACGGCGTACTGCTGCCGGCGTGGGCGGGACGCAAGGGGCTCGGCCTCAAGCTCACCACGCGCTCCCGTACGGGCACGACGGCCCGCGCGGCGGCGGGGCAGGGGTTCGGCCTGGGCGAGCTGGTGGACTTCAAGGTCGATCTGGCCGTCGGCGATCACACGATCAGCGAGGAGGAGCTGGAGGAGCTGGCCAGGCTCAAGGTCCCTCTCGTGCGCGTGCGCGGCCAGTGGGTCGAGCTGGACGACCGCCAGCTCAAGGCGGCGCTGTCGGCGATCGAACGACGCCGGGCGGGCGAGATGACCGTGGCCGAGGTGCTCCAGGAGGTCGTGAACGGCGGCGAGGAGGACCTGCCGCTGGTCGGCGTGGACGCCGACGGCATGCTCGGGGACCTGCTCTCGGGAGAGGCCGACCGCCGCCTGGCGGCGGTCGCCACCCCGGACACCTTCAACGGCAGCCTGCGCCCCTACCAGGAACGCGGCCTGTCGTGGCTGAGCTTCCTGTCCAAGGTCGGCCTCGGAGGAATCCTCGCGGACGACATGGGATTGGGAAAAACCGCCCAAACCTTGTCATTGTTGCTGGAGGAGCGTGGCGAGGGGGCGGTGGCGCCGACGTTGCTGGTGTGCCCGATGTCACTGGTGAGCAACTGGCAGAAGGAGGCGGCGCGGTTCGCGCCCTCGCTGCGGGTGTACGTCCACCACGGGGGCACGCGCAAGCGGGACGAGGAGCTGGCGGCGGTGGTCCGGGAGGCCGATCTGGTCGTCACCACCTACGGCACGGCGCTCAGGGACGCCGGGGTCCTCGCGGGGTTCCCCTGGGGACGGGTGGTCTGCGACGAGGCCCAGGCGATCAAGAACAGCGACGCGCGCCAGGCCCAGGCCGTACGGTCCATCCCGGCGCGCACGCGGCTGGCGCTGACCGGCACCCCGGTGGAGAACCACCTCGCGGAGCTCTGGTCGATCATGGAGTTCTGCAACCCCGGCCTGCTCGGCCCGGCGAGGCGGTTCCGGGAGCGCTACCAGGAGCCGATCGAGGCGCGCGGCGACGAGGACGCGGCCAGGGCGCTCAAGCGGGCCACGGGGCCGTTCGTCCTGCGCCGGCTGAAGACCGACAAGACGATCATCTCCGACCTGCCCGAGAAGCTGGAGATGAAGGTCTGGTGCACGCTCACGACCGAGCAGGCCAGCCTGTACCAGGCGGTCGTGAACGACATGCTGGCCAAGATCGACGACAGTGAGGGGATCGAGCGGCGCGGCAACGTGCTGGCGACGATGACCCGGCTCAAACAGGTCTGCAACCATCCCGCCCACCTGCTCAAGGACGGCTCGCGGCTGGCCGGGCGCTCCGGGAAGCTCGCGCGGCTGGAGGAGCTGGCCGGGGAGATCGTCGAGGAGGGGGACAAGGCGCTGGTCTTCACGCAGTACGCCGAGTTCGGGTCGCTGCTCCAGCCCTACCTCGCGGCCCACCTCGACCGTCCCGTGCTGTGGCTGCACGGCGGGCTGCCCAAGAGGAAGCGTGACGAGCTTGTCGACCGCTTCCAGAACGACGACGAGCCGATGATCTTCCTGCTGTCCCTCAAGGCAGCGGGGACCGGGCTGAACCTCACCGCGGCCAACCACGTGATCCACGTGGACCGGTGGTGGAACCCGGCCGTGGAGGACCAGGCCACCGACCGGGCGTTCCGCATCGGCCAGACCAGGAACGTGCAGGTCAGGAAGTTCATCTGTGTGGGAACGCTGGAGGAGCGGATCGACGAGATGATCGAGCGCAAGAAGGCCCTGGCCGAGAGCGTCGTCGGCACCGGCGAGGACTGGATCACCGGCCTGTCGACCGAGCAGTTGCGCGAGCTGTTCCGCCTCGGCCCCGAGGCGGTGAGCTGACATGCCGGTCGGGAAGGACGGGTGGTTCGAGGCCTCCGCGCCCATCCGGGTGGAGGGCGGCATCCAGGCGCGCAGCAGGCGCGGGTCCATCGGCGAGCAGTGGTGGTCCCGGCGGTTCATCGACCTGCTCGAACGCGTCTGCGACGCGGGCAGGCTCGCCCGCGGCCGGTCGTACGCCAGGAGGGGGCAGGTGCTGGAGATCGACCTTTCGCCCGGCGTGGTGAAGGCCAGGGTGCAGGGGTCGCGGCCCGAGCCGTACCGGGTGTCGGTCAGGATTCCCGCGTACGGCCCGGCCGACTGGGCGGGGATCGAGGAGTCGCTGGCCGGGCAGGCGCTGTACCGCGCCAAGCTGCTGGCCGGGGAGATGCCGACCGAGATCGTGGAGGTCTTCGACGCGCTCGCGCTGCCGCTCTTCCCCGCCGAGCTGGACATGGAGTGCTCGTGCCCCGACTGGGGTTTCCCCTGCAAGCACCTGTCTGCCGTGCTCTACCTGCTGGCCGAGGCGTTCGACCGGGACCCGTTCCTGGTGCTCGCCTGGCGCGGGCGGGGCAAGGAGGAACTGCTGGACGCCCTGCGGGGGATCGCGGTCGAGGAGGAGTCGCCGGATCCGCTGCACGTGGAGGACGTGCCTCTCGGTGATCGGGCCGGCGACTTCTACTCATCGCCGGTGCCGCTGAGCCGCCTGAGGCCTCGGTCCGGCAACCCGGCCGCGCCCCCGGAGCTCCTGCTGCGCGCCCTTCCGCCCCCGCCGGTCAAGGTGCGTCACATCCCCCTGCTGGACATCCTCCGCCCGGCCTACCGGGAGCTCGGCCCGGGTTCCTGAAACGGGAATGTCCCGAGGGAATTCTTCTCGTGCCGCCGGGCGCCGGATGATCGAAATGGCGGTCGTCCACGGAGAACAATCGATGACGTAATTAAGAGAGCGCTCTCTTGGATTCTTGTCCGCCCGGTCGCCGCCGCGTGCCGTCCATAGGCACGCGGCGGCCCTCACCGGAGAGGGTGGTCCACTAGCTGCCGTTGACGGCGAACTCCCATAGCGAGTAGCCGTACTGGGTGGCGCGCTGGGTGCCGTTCACCCTGATGTACCGGCCCGTGCCGGTCACCGCCAGGTCGTCGGTCCCGCCGTCACCGGTGGTGGTGGAGTAGATGTTCGTCCACGTGTTGCCGTCCGGCGAGGTCTGGATCTGGTACGCCTTGCCGTAGGCGGCCTCCCAGGTCAGTTTCACGTGGTTGATGGCGTACGACCGGCCGAGGTCGACCCGCAGCCACTGGGGGTCGCTGAAGGCGCTCGACCACCGGGTGCCGGCGTCGCCGTCGGTCGCGTTCGCGGCGGCCGTGCCGGCGTTCTCGGTCGAGGACGCCGTGGTGGGCTTGCCCTGGGCGATGTTCGTTCCGCCGCCCCCGCCGCCCGGCGCCTTGTTGTAGACGGCGACGTAGTCGATGTTCATCTGGCCGCCGGAGACCGTGCTGGCGTTGGGCCCGCCGCCGAAGGCGTCGGGGAACCCACCGCCCATCGCCAGGTCGTAGATGATGAAGAACGGGTGGTCCACCGCCTTGGTCCAGGTGGCGGCGTCCACGCGGTTCGCCGGGAGGGTGAAGTAGTTGTTCCCGTCGAGGTACCAGCGGATCTGCTCGGGGCTGGTCGAGCGGTCGATCTCCACCGCGTAGTTGTGGTAGCCCGTCTGGCAGCCGGCGCACGCGCGCTCGCCGCTGCCGATGCCGGTCGACTCGTTGCACACGCCACCGGGGTTGGTGCCGCAGTGCAGCGTGCCGAAGACCGAACTCCGGCCGTTGATGTCCTCCAGGATGTCGATCTCACCGCTGGTCGGCCACGGGACCCCGGCGCGCAGGTCGGCGCCGAGCATCCAGAAGGCCGGCCAGTACCCGGCGCCGTTCGCGGTGGTCACGTTCGGCTGCTGGATGACCGACTCCATGCGCACGACGCCCCCGGCGGGCGCCCCGAACGTCGCCGCCTGGGTCTCGATGCGGCCCGACGTCCAGCCCGTGCGCGGGGCCGTGCCCGAGTGCAGGGCCCTGAGCACGAGGTGCCCGGCGCCGTCGTGGAAGACGTTCGCCGTGCTGTTGGTCATCGTCTCGATCTCGCCGGTGCCGAAGTTGCTGCCGGGACCGGTGTCGTACTTCCAGTTCCCGGTGTTCACGCCGGTTCCCGCCGCGCCGTTGAACTCGTCGCTCCAGGTCAGCGTGAAACCGGGCGGGGGTGCCGGGGCGGCGGCGTTGGCGGTGCCGGGAACGGTCACGGCGCCGAGGGTCGCGACCCCGGCCGTGCCGAGCAGCAGTGCCAGGGCGGAGCCTGCGGCCTTGAGGCGCGGCGACAGGCGTTTGCCCGCACCGCCTCCCACGTCTCTGCTTGTGCGCTTGCCTAACATCGTCTCTCCCTTGGTGGAAGACCGATCGGCGAACGACGGCGGTCCCGGGTCCAGGTGGTGTCGCGTTTTCTGTCCGCCGAGACAGGGACGAGGGGGATGAGCGCACCGGCCATCGATCACCGGTGCGTGCCGGGGGTAGCAGATCGGTCGAACTACAGTGAGAGAGCGCTCTCCGCCGAGAAGTATCATCACTTCACGACGGCTCGTCAATAGGTCCGTAACTTTCCGGAAACAGGCCGAGCGTGAATCGGCCCGTTCACCTCGGTGAAACGGAGAAGGGCCCGGGGGCGCCCGGCCCCCGGGCCCCGAAAGCGCTAGGAACGCTTCCAGAACGGCGGACGGCGGCCGTGCGGCGCGTCCTGCCCGCCCGCGTGACCGGAGCCCGCCGCGTGACCGGAGCCCGCCGCGTCAGCGGAACCCGCCGTGGTGCCGGTCAGCTCGCCGAGCACCGTGACCGCGCGGAGCCACAGGCGGTCCACGTCCGCGCCCGGCGCCTCGCACGCCGACAGCTCGCGGGCCAGGACCGACAGCTCGGTGTCGCCGCCGCCGACGTACGCCGCGAGGGCGGCCAGGCGGCTGCCGAGGTCGGCCAGGTAGAGCCGCCGCTCGGGCGTGGGAAGCGACTCCCGCTCGCGCAGCCGCGCGAGCTCCTCCACCAGCTGAGGCCGTACCAGGTCGGGCGAATGCGGGACCGGCGGGGCGGTCGGGGCCATCTTCGGGCTCGCCGCGCGGGCGAACAGACCGCCACGGGGAGCCGGGCGGGGGAACGCCTTGGGAGCGCCGGGCGCGCCGCCGGCCGCCACGGGACCGCTCTCGTGCGCGCCGAGAGTGAGGATCGCCGGTGCGGCGTCCCTGGTGTACGCGACCGGGGCGGCGGCCATCATCGGAGCGGCGGTGACCGGGCCGGGCATGTCCCAGCCGCTCGGCGGCTCCACGGGCTGGATGACCCGGTGCCCCGGCCCGCCGTCGGCGACGACGCGCGTGTCCACGGCCACGAAGGCGGTGAACCGGCACAGCACCCCGTGCCTGAGCGAGGTCTCGACGATCTCCCGCTCCAGGCCGTGCTCGCCGGTCGCGTAGCGGTCCTCCAGGCGGCGCAGGTGCGCCCGCGCCCAGATGGCCCTGGCCGCGTCTCCCTCGGCCGCCGCCCCCTCCAGCCGCCGCTCCCACGGCTGCCCGTCCTCGGCGAGGCCGTGCACGGTCACCGCCCCGCGAGCGGGACCCCGGAACCTCCCCGACACGGTCAGGGGCACGCCGGAGTACAGCGACCCGAGGTGGGTCACCGTGCCCGGGAGCACATCGAGCCCGTCGGCCTTGAGCGACAGGCCGGTGACCAGCGGGGAGCCGATCCGGTGGTGGATGTGTTCCATCGCCTCGTCCAGGCGGTCCTCGGACTCCACCAGCTCGCAGCGGCCCGAGCCGAGGCCCGCGAGCCTGCCGAGGAAGCCCGCGTTGACGGCCCGGTCGATGCCGACGGTGTGGACCCGCACGGCGGCCAGCCGCGTGCCGAGGAGTTGGAGGATCTGGTCCTCGTTGCCGACCTGGCCGTCGGTGACCAGGACGAGCACCCGCTCCCTGGTGGAGTCGTCCAGCAGGCCGAGCGCCTGCTCCATCGGTTCCAGGATCTCGGTGCCGCCCCGGGCCTCCAGCCGGGCGAGGTGCTCGACCGCGCGGTAGCGGTTGCGGTCGGTCGCGGGGACGAGCCCGGCGTCGAGGCTGTCGGGCCGTTCGACGACGCTGTCGAACGACAGCACCGCGAACCGGTCGACCGAGGTCAGCGTGTCGACGATGCGCGCCGCCGCGCGGCGGGCGGCGACGATCTTCCATCCGCCCATGCTGCCGGAGCGGTCGAGGAGCAGCGTCACGTCCCTCGGCCGCCGCGCCGCCCGCCCGTCCTGCTCCGGCGGCAGCACGGTGAGCGTGAAGGTGCCGTCGCCGTCACCGTCGCCGTCACCGGGTCCGCCTGTCTCGCGGTCCGGTACGAGCGTGAGCGAGCTGGAGGCGGTGAACTCCAGGCGCAGGACGAAGTCGCGGTCGAGCCGCTCGCCAGGCTGGAGCCGGACGACGCCCTCCTCCTCGGTGACCACGTGCAGGCTGGACCGCATCTCCCGCAGGTCGAGCCCGCCCGGGTCCACGCGGGCCGTGAGCGACAGCCGCACCGGGTCGGGGAAGCCGGGAAGCAGCACCGGGGGAGTGATCCGCGACGCGTCCGGCACGGCGTCGGTGTCGGGGGCCACGCCGTCCCCCGCCGAGTGGCCGTCGAGCGGGGTGCCCGGGATGTAACGGGGCGCCACGACGAGAGGGAAGCGGAAGGTCGCGGCGCCGTCCTCGTACGGAAGCGGCTGGCTGAGCGTCAGCCGCACCGTCACCCGCTCGCCGGGCACGATGTTGCCGACCCGCATGGTGAAGACGTCCGGGCGCTCCTCCTCGGCGATGGCGGCCCGCCGCCCCTCGGAAACGGCCTGGTCGTAGTCCTGCCGGGCCTGGCCGCGCTCCTTCAGGACGCCCTCGACCACCCGCCCGTCCGCCTCCATGCGGAAGGCGGTCACCGCCGCCCTGTCGGGCAGCGGGAAGACGTAGGTCGCCTCAAGCGGCACGTCGTAGGGGTTGCGGAATCCCTGGGCGACCTCCACGCCGCAGGTGAGGGCGGTGATCCGGGCGTCCACCTCGACGCTCTCCAGCGGGAGGTTCCCCTTCCCGGTCCGCAGCGCGCCCAGCCCCGCGTCGGGCAGCGGGGTGTACTCACCGGGCTTCAACGCGGTGATCTGAACAGTCATGATTGCATCCCTTCGGACGGGGATCGGTCGAGGTCGGGGTTGACGGGATGGGCGGCGGCCGAGCCGGACAGGCCCCGGTCGCGGAGTACGGCGAGAAGTGGCGCGGCGGCCTCCTGGATCGCGGCGATGTCGCCGGGCCCGGCCGCCCGCCCTTCGAGCAGCAGAGTGACCCCCGGCGCGAGCCGCACGCCGTGGACGAGCCCGGGGAGGCGCGCGCCTGGAGGGGCGTCGCCGTCGAGGCCGGGCAGGCCCGCGGGCACGGCTGCGGCGGCGGGCTCCGGGGCGGCCTCGGCGGGGGCCGCCGGCCGTTGCGCCCAGAAGCGCGGGCGGGCGGCCGGAAGGCCCGGCTTCCCGTCGAGGTCGCCGTCGGGGCCGGTGCCACCGGGCGGGAGGCCGTCCGCGGGGATGTTCGCGATGGCTTCGAGCGTGGAGTCGGCCGCGCCCGCCAGCTCGGCCTGGATGTCGGCGATGGAACGACCGTCGGCCTGCCGGCGTTTGACCGCGATCAGCTGGAGGAGGTGGCGCCTGCCGTACAGCGCGACCCTGCCCCGGCGGGTCAGCGGCGGGTCGAGCAGGCCGATCGTCGTGTACCACCGGATGAGCCGCTCGTTGGGCACGTCGCGAACCCGGCCGTTGGGCCGCTGCGTGGGGCGCAGTGTGGTCGCCGCCCGCTCCGCCAGCTCGCCGATGGTCCAGGTGTCACTCATACCTCGATAATGACACTGCAATCATTACAGTGTCAACGTTTAGAACGACGCAGACCGGTTAGGGCGTTCTAGGTACGAAGGCCATAAACGACTCTTGAGGGGGAGAAACTTCATGGCCCAGATCACCAGCCCTCTTTCAGGCGACAACCAGAAGATCACCGGTGAGGCCCTCCAGGGCGCGCTCATCGACCTGCTCGACCTCTCGCTGGCGGGCAAGCAGGCTCACTGGAATCTGATCGGGCGCAACTTCCGGTCGCTGCACCTGCAGCTGGACGAGATCGTCGGCATCGCGAGGAACCGCGCCGACGACGCGGCGGAGCGTGCCGTGGCCCTCGGGGTCAACCCCGACGGGCGCGTGGCCACCGTCGCCCGCGACACCCAGATCCACCCGCTCGACGCGGGCTACATCGACGACGGGAAGGTCGTCGCGGCGTTCACCGACATCCTCGGAGCCGTCATCTCGCGCATGCGCGAGCGTGTGAACACGACGGAAGAGGCCGATCCGGTCACGCAGGACCTCCTCATCGAGATCACCCAGGACCTGGAGAAGCAGCACTGGATGATCCAGGCGCAGCGCTGAGCGATTTCGGGCTCTCCGGGTGGTCAAGGCCCGGAGGCCGTCCATCCGTTCCGGCAGCGCCGGAGCAGGGCGTCAGAGCAGGTCGCGCGCGAGGTAGGCGATCGAGGGCCGGGCGGACAGCAGGGCGCGCAGCGCGTCCCAGCGGGCCGTGCCGGCCCTCGCGTTACTCAGCAGCCCCGCCTCGGTGAGGGCGCCCGCCCATTCGTCATCTCTCGCGCCGGCCGCCGCGCGCTCCAGCCGGTCGAGCACCGTCTGACCGCTCCCGCGCTGTGGCCCGCCCGGCTCGGGGGAGGCCTGCGGCCGCGCGTGTCCCACGCTGTCCGCTTCCCGTGCCAGCAGGGAGAGCAGATGCGGCCAGCGGATCGTCAGCACCGCGAGCTTGGCCACCTCCTCGTCGCTCGCCCGTGGCGCTCCGGCCAGGGCGCGCCTGTAGGTGACGAAGGAGTAGAACCGGAACACGTTCACATACCTCTTGAGCTCCCGCGGATTGCTCAGCGTGAGCGCGGGAAGAGCCCGCTCGATGGCGGCGTACGCGTTCTGGTCGCTGTAGAGCTCGTCGTAGACGCGGTCGGCGGCGAGCCGCGCGGCGGCCGACAGCCCGCCGATGGCGTCGTCGTACCCGGCCCGCCCCGGTGAGGCGGGGGCGGCGGCCACCGTCTCCTGGACCGTGCGCGCGACCGCGTCGAGGTCGTCGGCGGTCGGGCCCTGCGCCCTGATGGCCGCCTCAAGGCGGTCGACCAGCTCCGGATCGGGCTGCGGGGGACGGGCCTGCCCGGCGGGGCCCTCGCCGCCGTCCTGGGCGCCCGCCCGCCCGCCGTACGGCGCGGCGGGGACGTCGAGCAGGGTGCGGAGGAAGGCGGGGACCCGTTCCCCGTCGTCCAGCAGCGGCACGCTGAGCGGCAACTGCACGATCTTCTCCAGGAACCGCCACCCGAGACCCGAACGCTCCTCCATGGCCGCGGGCAGCGTGCGGGCGAGGTCGCGGTAGGCCACCTCCACGTGCGCCGCCACGACCTCGGGCTCCATGGCCAGCACGAACACGCAGTTGGGGAACTCCCCGGCCAGGAACAGGTTCACCGCCTCGATGACCTGCGCGACCGTACCGGGCGAGCACCTGTCGAGGTCGTCCACGAACACCACCAGGGGCCGCTCCTCGGTGGCCACCATGCCGAGCACGCTGCGCATGTCCGTCTGCACCAGGTGCAGGAACCCGGTCCTGGACCGGTAGCCAGGGTCGGGGGTCAGCTCCTTGACCAGCTCGGGGGACACGCCCAGCAGGTCCGGCTGGCGGACCAGCCTGCGGAACGCGGTGTCGGCCGACTCGCCGAGGAACCGCGCCAGCCGTACGGCCGTCGCGGCCAGCAGGACCAGCGAGCCCCCGGACCCGACGGCCGCCGCCGTGCCGCGCAGGAAGGAGCCCAGCGCGGGCACCAGGGCCCCGGCGGCCAGGGCGGCGGCGCAGAACAGCAGGGTGGCGCAGAACGCCAGGGCCACCGGCAGCAGGCGGGTGGCGGCCAGCCGGTAGGCCCGCCTCCGGACGGCCTCCCTGTCGATCCGCGACAGGTTGAGCGTCAGCCAGAAGCGCTCGCGCTCGCCTCGGGGCAGTCGGCCGGTGACCTGGGTGATGATCTCGTGGGCCAGCCCCGCCCAGACCTGCTCGCCGCTCTGGTACATCCACGGGTTGAACCAGACGGTCGGCCGCCAGTCGGCGTGCCGCAGCGGCAGCTCGCCGGGCACCGCGTACTCCGCGCGGCCCTCCTCGGGGACCTTGGACCGCGCGAGCACCTCCGCGTTGGTCACCTCCTCCGGCGTACGGCGGTGCCGGTTGAGGTGGATCTCGGCGGGCCGGTCCTCGGCGGCGCCCGGATCCAGCAGATCCTGCACCATGCGCATCAGCGAGGTCTTGCCCGCCCCCCAGGGCCCCTTGATGCCGATGGTCAGCGGGGGCCGCGTGTCGGGATGGCGGACGAACGCCGCGATGGCCTCGGCGTGGACCCGATGGCCGAGCCTGTCGTTGATGGTCCACCGGTCGCCGGTCAGCCGGGTGCGGGGCCGCGCGCCGCGGCGGGCGGCACGCCACCGGCGCAGCAGGCCGGACACCCGCGACAGCTCCTCGGGGTCCAGCCGTCCGGTGACGGCCCCGCGGACCGCGGGGTCGGAGAACGGCCGGCCCTGCCCGAGCAGGCCCCACCGCGCCAGCTCCCGCACCGCCTCGCCGGAGGCGGCGCCCTCGTCGAGCAACGCGGCGATCTCGGACGTGAGCGGCTCGTCCTCGGCCAGCAGGGTCGCGCGGCGCAGCAGCCGCCTGGCGTCCTCGCCGAGGTGGACGTCGTAGATCCTGCTCACCAGCTCGGCGGCCGAGACGGGCGGCACGGCGTCGCCCGCGACGGCGAGGCGGGCGAGAGCGGTCCCGAAGGCGGCGCCGAGGTCGTTTACGGACTCACGCGCGGAGGCGACGCCGATCAGCTCGCCCTCGCCGTAGGTGAGCAGGTAGGGCCGCCGGTCGGCGCCGAGCTCCGCGCACCGCTCCTCCGCGTACCGGTAGAGGTCGCCGACCGAGACGGTGCCGTCCCGGTCGAGGTCCGCCTCGCCCGACAGGATGCCGTCGGCCATGATCTCGGTGAGGGAGACCGTGCGGCCGGGCCGTTCCCCCGGCATGGTCGCGCTCGTGGTCAGGGCGGCGGCGGCCGCCACGGGCTCGCCGCTGACCCGCAGGCGGCCCCGGGTCTCGTGGGGCCGGCCGGGGTTCGCCGTGATCAGCCACCCGAAGTCGACGACCAGCAGCAGCGCCGCGCCGTCCGACCGCTCGACCCGGCGGGAGAACTCGCCCATCAGCGCGCCGAACTCGCGCCGCCCCCACCCCGACTCGGTGGACCAGCGGACCAGGAGCAGGTCGCCGGGCTCGACGGCGTCCAGGAAGGAGCCGACCCGCCGGTGGTCGCCCGCGTCGCAGCCGGCGGTCTCGACCGCGTACCCCTGGGCGGTGAGGGCGTGGACCAGCCTGCGGTCGGGCCCGCCCGCCGGTCCCGGTCCAGGCCCGCTCTCGCGATCGAGGAAGACGAGGGCCTTGCGCTTCCTGATCGCCGGAGCGGGCGGAGCGGAAACGATCATCGAGGTCATCGGCGGGCTCCCCTGGCCGGGCTCCGCGCCCCTCGACCGCCGGGCCGTGCCGGCGCGGTGCCCGCCCTGCTGGCTGGTCTCGTGCTGGTGCCGTGCTGATCGGGGCTCGCTGGATGGTCTCAGACGCCGGGCCGGTCCCGGGCGCGCCGCGAACGGGCGAGACCCGCCCTTTGCCCGGTCTTTCCGCGGAGCCTCGCCGTGGCGCTCCGAGTCCCGCTTCCGGTGCTTCGGGGGCTCGCCGTGGTGCTTCGGGTCCCGGCCAGGTGCTTCAGAGGTCGCGGGACCAGGTCTGGATCGTCAGCTCAGCCCCCCAGTCGTGCTCGGTGTGCTGCTCGTCGAGCCGGAAGCCCGCCCGCTCGTAGATGCGCCGCGCCCCCGCCAGCACGTCGACGGTGACGAGGACGACGCGCTCGTACCCGGCCCTGCCGGCGAACGCCAGGCACTCCTCGACGAGCCGTCCGCCGACTCCCATGCCACGCGCGGACGGCTCGACCAGCAGCAGCCGGAGCTGGGCCGTGCGGTCGTCCCTCCGGACGCAGAAGATCGACCCGGCGGGCTCGCCCCCGACCTCGGCGATCCAGCCCGCCTCGCGCTTCGGGTCGTGGCCGTGGACGTAGTCGGCGACGATGCGGGCGGTCATGGCCTCGAACGTCTCGTCCCAGCCGTACTCCTGGGCGTACAGCACGCCGTGCCGGTGTACCACCCAGCCGAGGTCGCCCGCGCGCGGCGGGCGGATGACGTACGGCTCCGGCTTGGGGGCCTCGCCGAGGATCTCCTGGACGGTGGTCATGGCGGACATCAGGCGGCGGCGGTCCTCCTCGCCCAGCGGCGAGATCATGTCGCGGACCGCGGCGGCCGAGGCCTCGTCGAGCGCCCCGAAGGTGACCTTGCCCGCCTCGCTCAGCCGGACGACCTGGCGCCGGGCGTCCGCGGCCGAGCGCTCCCGCGTAACCAGCCCGCCGGCCTCGAAACGGGCGAGCATCCGGCTGAGGTGCCCGCCGTCCAGGCCGAGCAGCCGCCGCAGCTCGCCGGTCTCCATCTCGTCCCGCCGGTCCAGCTCGAACAGGACCCTCGCCTCCGTCAGGGAGTACGGGGTGTCGTGCATCCCGGCCCCGAGCACCCCGATGACGCGGGTGTAGAAGCGGTTGAAGGCGCGGATCCCGGTGACGAGCTCGTCCATCGTTGCTCCGATCAACTGATTTGTTGCCTCAGTCAAGCATGTCCGGGCTCGAAGATCCAGACCGTGACGCGGACCGGGCGACTTGTGCCACTTGGGCCCCCGCACCGAGAATCGGGACCGTGGCGAGGGCCCCGGCGCGCCCCTGTCAAGATCGAAGTAGGTCCAAGGCGCTATTGTCGATCACATGACTTCGGGGTACGACGTGCTCTACATCGGCGGATACACACCCGAGACCGGCGGGTCGGGTACCGGGCTGACCGTGGTCCGCAGGGAGGAGGGCGGCGTGCTCAAGGCGCTGGCCGAGACCGCCGCGCCCGGCCCGTCCTTCCTCGCCCTGCACCCCCGGCTGCCCGTGCTGTACGCGGTGCTGGAGCGCGAGGAGGGCGGCGTGGCCGCCTACTCCGCCGACCCGTACGGCCCCGGCCTGCTCGCCGACGGCACGAGCGGCGGGTCCTATCCCTGCCATCTGGCCGTCGACCCCACCGGCACCTGGCTCGCGGTCGCCAACTACGGCGACGGCACGCTCGCGATGTACCGGCTCGGCAGTTCGGGCCTGTTCGACGGGCGGCCGAGGCTCTTCCCCCACCAGGGTCATGGGCCCGACCCCTCCCGTCAGGCCGAGCCCCACGCCCACCAGGCCGTCTTCGGCCCCGGCCGGGCGCTCCACGTCTCCGACCTCGGCACCGACGAGGTCCGCCGCTACCTTCTCGGCACCGAGCCCGACCTGCATCCCGAGGGCCCGGCACGGCTGGCGCCCGGCAGCGGCCCGCGCCACATGGTCCACCACGAGGGCCGGTGGTACGTCGCGGGCGAGCTCGACGGCATGATCACGGTCTACGACGCCGAGTGGCGCGCGATCGGACGCGTGCCGGCCAGCGAGGCGAAGGGCCCGAACCACGTCTCCCACATCGAGATGTCGGCGGACGGCCGCCACCTCTACGTCGCCAACCGCGGCCCCGACACCATCGCCGTCTTCGGAGTGGAGGACGCCGTGCCGTCCCGGGTGGCCGAGGTAGACTCGGGCGGGCTGTGGCCCCGGCACTTCGCGGTCGCGGGGGAGCACATGTATGTCGCCAACCAGCGCTCCGACGCCGTGGCGACGCTCCAGATCGACGACGGCGTCCCCACCCCCACCGGTGAGACGTTCAAGGTCGGCAGCCCCTCGTGCGTGCTCGCCGTGGCGGTGTAGACGCCGCTCCACCACTTGGTCTAGACCAATGTTGGCCGCTGGGGCACAATGCTCTGCGTTGGTGGCCGCGCCGGCGATGCGACGAAAGCATTCTGGAGCCCGCGGAGCTCAACATAGTCTGACTGTGTACCCCATCGGGAGGAACCCGCCATGCGTATCGGAGTGCTTACAGGGGGCGGCGACTGCCCCGGGCTCAACGCCGTCATCCGTGCCGTCGTCCGCAAGGGCATCGGCGTCTACGGCCACGAGTTCGTGGGGTTCCGCGACGGCTGGCGCGGCCCCCTTTCGGGCGAGACGATGCCGCTGGAGATCCAGACCGTGCGGGGCATCCTCCCGCGCGGCGGCACGATCCTGGGCTCCTCGCGCACCAACCCCATCAAGATCGAGGGCGGCGTCGACCGCATCAAGAAGAACCTCGCCGACGGCGGGGTCGACGCGCTGATCGCCATCGGCGGCGAGGACACGCTGGGCGTGGCCAAGCAGCTGTTCGACCTCGGCGTCAACGTCGTCGGCGTGCCGAAGACGATCGACAACGACCTCAACGCGACCGACTACACCTTCGGCTTCGACACGGCCGTCAACATCGCCACCGAGGCGATCGACCGCCTGCACACCACGGCCGAGTCGCACCACCGCGCGCTGATCTGCGAGGTCATGGGCCGCCACGCGGGCTGGATCGCGCTGCACGCCGGCATGGCCGGTGGCGCCAACGTCATCCTGATCCCCGAGAAGCCCTTCGACATCGACAAGGTCTGCGAGTACGTCGAGAGCCGCTTCAAGACCCGCTACTCGCCCATCATCGTGGTCGCCGAGGGCGCGCACCCGATCGAGGGCCAGATGGCGCTCCAGGCCGGCGAGCTCGACGCGTTCGGCCACGTCCGCCTCGGCGGCATCGGCGAGCTGCTCGCCCACGAGATCGAGAAGCGCACCGGCAAGGAGGCCCGCACCACGGTGCTCGGCCACGTCCAGCGTGGTGGCACCCCGAGCGCGTTCGACCGGGTGCTCGCCACCCGCTTCGGCCTGCAGGCCATCGACGCCGCCAACGACGGCGACTTCGGCAAGATGGTCGCGCTGCGCGGCACTGACATCGTCCGGGTGAGCCTGGACGCCGCGACCTCCGAGCTCAAGACCGTGCCCCCGTCCCGTTACGAGGAGGCCGAGGTCTTCTTCGGCTGATCGTCCCGCCTCATCCGCACCACCCCCGTGCCGTGACGGCCGGGGGCGGTGCTCCGGGCCCTCGGGCGTACGGGCCTGACGGCGGGGTCTTCCGGGGGGCGAGGAAGGGGCGCGCGGGGGCGCGGATCCGGTGTGAGGGGTCCGGGACCCCGCCATCCGGGATAAATTGAAGGGTGCCCTGCGCAGGAACGACCTTCCGCGCGGCACGCAGCCCGACTCCGACTCCCACCACCGCCCGGAGGCAACCCCATGTCCGTCGTGCCCCCGTCAGCTCTGGGCGAGCCCTGCGTCCTGCTCAAACTGGGTGAGGTCGTCCTCAAGGGCAAGAACCGCGAGCTGTTCGAGCGGCAGTTGCAGATGAACATCAAGTCCGCGCTGAAGAGCTCCGGCGTGAAGGTCGACGTCCGCCAGCGCCACGGTGTCATCGCGATCCTGCTGCCCGAGGGCACGGGCGTCGAGACGGCCGACGCCATCGCCGCGCGGCTCACCGACGTGATGGGCCTGGTGTGGATCCACCGCGCCTGGCGGGTCGCCAAGGACCCCGACGCCGTCACCGCCGCCGCCCTGGAACTGGTCGCCGGCCGCCCCGAGGTCGAGCGCAAGGCGACGTTCGCGGTGCGCTCGCGCCGCCGCGACAAGCGCTTCCCCCTCCGCTCCAACGAGCTCGACCGCATGGTCGGCGGCGAGATCAACGACAAGTACGGCCTGCCCGTCCGCCTGAAGAACCCCGAGCTCACCGTCCACATCGAGGTCGACAGGGACGAGGTGTTCGTCTTCACCGACGGCCTTCCGGGCCAGGGCGGTCTTCCGGTGGGCACCAGCGGGCGCGGCCTCGTGCTGATGTCGGGCGGCATCGACTCGCCGGTCGCCGCCTACCGCATGCTCCGCCGAGGGCTCCAGGTCGACTTCCTGCACTTCTCGGGCATCCCGTTCACCACGTCCGAGTCGATCTACAAGGCGTACGCCCTGGTGCGCGCGCTGAGCAAGTACCAGGTGAGGGCCCGGCTGTTCGTGGTGCCGTTCGGCAAGGCGCAGCAGTCGCTGAAGACCTCCGGCGCCGACCGCCTCCAGGTGGTCGCCCAGCGGCGTCTCATGCTCAAGACCGCCGAGGAGGTCGCCCACCGCCTGCGGCGCGCCGTGCTGGTCACCGGCGACTCGCTGGGCCAGGTCTCCTCGCAGACCCTGCAGAACATCACCGCGCTCGACGACGCCGTGAGCATGCCGATCCTGCGGCCCCTCATCGGCATGGACAAGTCCGAGATCATGGCGGAGGCCCGCCGCATCGGCACCCTGGAGATCTCCGAGCTCCCCGACGAGGACTGCTGCACCCTGCTCACCCCGCGCCGGGTCGAGACCCACGCCCGCATCGCCGACCTGCGGCAGATCGAGAAGCGCCTGGACGCCGAGGAGCTCGCGGTCCAGCTCGCCGACTCCGTCCAGGAGTACAAGATCGAGGACTCCGGCCCCAGGCCCGAGCTGGCCGGGGCCGCTGTGGCCATGGGCGCGGACGGCGCCTAGCGCGGCGAGCGGCGCGGGAGGGCGCCCCGGGGCCGCCCCCTCGCGGGGCGGACGCCTACGCTACCGGGGTGAGCGCGGCGGCCACGCGGTTCATCAGGGGCGGGAAGTCGCGCATGACGCGGGCCAGCTCCTCCAGGTCGCCGTCCACGAGCGCCTGAGGGCCGTCGCAGAGGGCCTGCTCGGGACGCGGGTGGACGTCGATGATCACCCCGTCGGCCCCGACGGCGATCGCGGAGCGCGTCAGCGGGAGCACCAGGTCGCGGCGACCGCCGGAGTGCGATGGGTCGACGATGACCGGCAGGTGCGACAGCCGCTGGGCCACCGGCACGGCGGAGACGTCCAGGGTGTTGCGGGTGGCGGTCTCGAAGGTGCGGATGCCGCGCTCGCACAGCACGATGTCGAGGTTGCCGCGCTGGGCGATGTACTCGGCCGCCATGAGCCACTCCTCGATGGTGGCGTTCATGCCGCGCTTGAGCATGACCGGCTTGCCGACCGCCCCGACGGCCTGCAGCAGCGCGAAGTTCTGGGCATTGCGGGTGCCGACCTGGAGCATGTCGGCGTAGGAGGCGACCAGCTCGACGTCGTGGGCGTCCACGACCTCGGTGACGATGGGCAGGCCGGTCTCCTCGCGCACGTCGGCGAGGATCCGCAGGCCCGCCTCGCCGAGCCCCTGGAAGGCGTACGGGGACGTGCGGGGCTTGTACGCGCCGCCGCGCAGCAGGCTGGCCCCCGCCGCCCTGGCCATGCGCGCCGCCTCCAGCGTCTGCTGGTGCGTCTCGACCGCGCAGGGGCCGGCGATCAGGGTGACGGTGTCGGGCCCGATCGGCACCCCCGCCACCCGCACGGTCGATCTGTCGGGGTGGTTCTCCCGGCTCACCAGCTTGTAGGGCACCGACACGCGGATGACGTCGGCCACGCCGGGCATGCCTCCCAGGTTCAGGGTGCCGAACTGCGTTATGTCCCCGACGAGGCCGATGATCGTGCGGTTCACGCCACGGCTGACGAAGGCCTCGCCTCCCGCCGTGACGACCAGGTCGACGACGGCGTCGACTTCCCGTTGACCGGCTTCGGGAGACATGACGATGACCATGATGGTGCCCCTTCTCGATGAGAACCGCCTGGAGAACGACGAAGGCCCCGGGTCCTTTGGGACCCGGGGCCTTCGTCGACGTTTGCCTGTCAGCGCAGCATCCGACGGCGAACGGTCCGCTCCACGGGTCCGTCGCCATACCAAAACTCGAATACAGTACGCATCGCCAAAATCATAGCGCATGCCTCATCGGCCCAAATCGCGCACCCGGCGCCGGGAATCCGCGGGGTGCCGATGACACGCGGTCAAGAGCGCGGTGGCAGGATTGCTGCGTGCCGGATCCAACCGAGGAAACCCGACTGCCCCCCGGGCAGTACATCCCACGTGGCCGCCCGGTCATCCACTACGGCCGGGTTCCGCAGTTCCGGCCCGAGCGCTGGAACATGTCGGTGTTCGGGGCCACCGCCTCGGGCGAGGAGATCCGGTTCACCTGGCCCGAGTTCTCCGCCCTGCCCCGCGTGACCGTCGTCGCCGACTTCCACTGCGTCACCAAGTTCTCGATCATGGGGAACGAATGGGGCGGCGTGTCGGCCAAGACCCTGATGGAGGCGGCCCCTCCGGCGGCGGGGGTCAGCCACATCATGATCTGGGGGGAGTACGGCTACAGCGCCAACCTCCGCATCGACGACTTCGACCGCGATTCCACGATCTTCGCCATGGAGCTCGACGAGAAGCCGCTGACGTCCGAGCGCGGGTTTCCGGTCCGCGTCGTGGTCCCCCACCTCTACGCCTGGAAGAGCGTGAAATGGGTGCGTGCCGTGGAGTACCTGCTGGCCGACCGCCGGGGGTTCTGGGAGGAGCGCGGCTACCACAACCTGGGCGATCCGTGGCGTGAACAGCGTTATGCCTACCAGGAGGACCCCGGAGACGGTCCTTCGTAGGGTTCCGCAGAGTTCGGGCACGATCACATCAGGTGACCTATTACGGTTGCCCGCATGTTCCTTACCGGCTGGGCACTGTTATGCGTTCTGAGCGGTCTCGCGGGGTACGCCCTGGGCCGCCGCGGCGCCGACGCCGGGCACGACGACCAGGCCGACAACGCCACCTTCACCACTCTTCACCTCGCCGCGATGGCCGCGCCCTACCTCAGGGCCGGTCTCGCCCGCGACTCCGCCCGCAGGGCCGTACGCCACCTGCGCGCCCTTCTCGGCACCGAGGGCCTCGCCGTGACCACCACCGATCAGGTGCTGGCCTGGGACGGCGCCTGGGAGGCCCCGGGCGAGGCGCGCACCCGCGACCTGCTGGGCCACGTGCACGGCGTCCTGGCCGGCGGGAGGCCGCACCTGGTCGCGGGCGACGAGCTGTTCTGCGAGGCGGAGGACTGCGCCATCCGCAGCGGCGTCGTGGTGCCGCTCACCGTCGACGGGCGGGTCATCGGCTCCCTGGCCGCCTACGACTCCCAGGTGAGCGCGGCGCTCGTACGGGCGGCGACCGAGGTGGGGCAGTGGGCGTCGGGCCAGCTGGAGCTCGCCGAGCTGGACGCCACGCGGCGGCGGGCGCTGGACGCCGAGACACGGGCCCTGCGGGCGCAGATCTCGCCGCACTTCGTCTGCAACTCGCTGGCCACGATCGCCTCGTTCACCAGGACCGACCCCGACCGGGCCCGCGAGCTGCTGCTGGACTTCGCCGACTTCGCGCGGCACGCCCTGCGCCGCGCGGGCGACTTCACCACCCTGTCCGACGAGCTGACCTGCGTCGACCGCTACCTTCTGCTGGAGCGGGCGCGGTTCGGCGACAAGCTGCGCTTCGTCGTGGACGTCATGCGCGAGGTGCTGCCGGTGCCCGTGCCGTTCCTGTGCCTCCAGCCGCTCGTCGAGAACGCCATCACCCACGGCATACGCCGCGGCGGCGGGTCGGGCGAGGTGAGCGTGGTGGTCCGCGACGTGGGCAACGAGGTCCACATCACCGTCGAGGACGACGGCGCGGGCATGGACCCCGAGCGGATCAGGGAGATGCTCGACGGCGAGCCGCCGAGCGGCGACAGCGGGGGAATCGGCCTGGCGAACGTCGACGTGCGGCTGCGCCAGATCTACGGCCAGGAGTACGGGCTGGTCATCGACACCGCTCCCGGCGAGGGGACGACGGTCCGCATGCGCGTCCCGAAAATCCGACCAAGACACAACTAAACGGATTCAGACCATCACACAATGTTGAGATGGGGCTTGCCCGGGAGGTGCTCCGGGCGGCAGCGTTGTCCTCATGCTCCGTGTCCTGGCGGTTGACGATGAAGTGCACGCGCTGTCGGAGCTGGCCTACCTGCTCCGGCAGGACAACCGCGTCGAGCAGGTGCTCACGGCCTCAGACGGCGTCGCCGCGCTGCAGGACATGGTCGCCATGATCGGCGCCGGAGAGCGGCTCGACAGCGTGTTCCTCGACATACGCATGCCCGGTCTCGACGGCCTCGACCTGGCCAGGCTGATCGGCGCCTTCCCGAGCCCGCCGAAGCTGGTGTTCGTCACCGCGCACGACGACCGCGCGGTGCAGGCGTTCGAGCTGGAGGCCGTCGACTATCTGCTGAAGCCGCTCAGGCCCGACCGGGTCGCCGAGGCCGTCAGGCGCCTCGAATCGGCCACGTACGGCCCGTCGGCGGCCGAGGCCGCGATGGACGACGTGATCCCGGTCGAGCTGAGCGGGCGCACCAGCTTCGTCCCCCAGCACGCCGTCACCTACGCCGAGGCCAGCGGCGACTACGTGCGCCTGCACACCGCCGAGGGCACCCATCTGGTGCGCATGTCCCTGGCCGCACTGGAGCGCCGCTGGGGCTCATCGGGCTTCATCCGGATCCATCGCAGCACGCTCGTGTCGGCGCGTCACGTCACCGAGATGCGCTTCGACGAGGGCCGCATCGTGCTCCGCGTCGGCGCCACGACCCTGCCCGTGAGCCGGAGGCACACCCGCCGCGTCCGCGAGCAGCTCGTACGGCAGTCCCGCGCCGCCCTGCCGATGGGTGCAGACGCGCTCGCGGCCGGCGCCCTGCCGTTCGGCGCCCACCCGGTCGCACCGGGCCCGTGACCGTCTCCGCCGCGACCCGTGAGGACGTCCGCGTCTCCCCGGGTCCGTGACCGATTTTCCCGCGACCCGTGAGGACGTCCGCGTCCTCCGGGCCTGTGAGAAGGTCCGACGCGAGCCCCCGGTGTGCCGCTCGTCGGTGCGGAGGCGCCGCTCGTCGCGCCGGCACGTTCCGCATATCGCTGGCTACTGACCGCTTGGCGAGAGGCCGTCCAAGCGGGCCACATGACCCCGATGACCCACCGTAATGTCATCCGCGTCGAAGAGCCACACTGCGTAACCGGGGGGGACACCCGCCCCATGGGCCGGAAAGACCTTGGATACGCGGAACCGATGGCGATCGCCGGACTTCCGCGCCCACGCGCGCATCCGGCGGTCGCCAAAGGTCGCCGGGCCCTTACCGGGGGGTAGGGCCCGTCGGCCTCGGCGAGGCGGGGTGTTCGCCGGACGGCCGCGAGGCCCCACAGGTGATCCGGCCCAAAGGGGGGCGGCCGGATCCCCTGAGCGAGCACCCCGCCATCGCGGTACGGGTCCCCCGTGCGGCTCAGCCCCCGTCGCGGAGCTTCTTCAGCAGAGCGATGTCCTCGCGATGCTTCTCGGCCTTGCCGGGGGTCTCGATGCAGAGCGGGACCCCGGCCGCGACCGGGTGGCGCAGGAGCTCGGCGAAGGCGCCCACGCCGATGTGCCCGGCGCCGATGTTCTCGTGACGGTCCTTCTTGGACCCGCAGACGTCCTTGGAGTCGTTCACGTGGAGCAGCTTGAGCCGCCCCGGAGCGAGCGCGTGGAGGGCGTCGAGCATGAGCCCCATGCCTCCGGGGGCCGCCAGGTCGTGCCCGGCGGCGAAGGCGTGGCAGGTGTCCAGGCAGAGGTTCGCGCGCGGGTGGAACTCCAGCGCCGACAGGTAGGGCTCAAGGTCCTGGACGGTGGCGCAGAGCATCTGGCCCTGGCCCGCCATCGGCTCCAGCAGCAGGTCGGGACCGTCCTCCGGGATCTCGTCCAGGAGCGGCAGCAGGTGCTCGCGGAGCTGGCGCATCGCGGCGTCCCTCGGCTGGGTCACCGCCGAGCCGGTGTGCACGACGACCCCGCGCGCGCCGGTCTCGGCGCCCCGCCGGAGCGAGTGCCGGATGGTCAGGACGGACCGCTCCAGGGTGTCGGCGTTCGGGGAGCCCATGTTGACCAGATAGGGCGTGTGGATGAACATCGGGACGCCCGACTCGCGCAGCGCGGCGTCCTCGGCGGCCCTGCCCTCGGCGAGCGCCCAGCCGCGGGGGTTGGTCACGAAGACCTGGATGATCTCCGCTTCGATCTCGGCGGCGTAGCGCAGGCCGCCGGTGGCCAGACCGCCTGTGACCAGCGCGTGCCCGCCGATGAGTGAGGTTTCGGTCATGGTGATACCCAGCTTAGGGGAGGTCGCCGGATGTCCGGAAAGCCGTTTTCCGGGCTCGTGGCCGGACCACTTGGAGCATGACACGAAAAGTCGTGACGATGCGTTGGGCCACTTGGGAGCTCCCGCCGCTGGACCACGCCCGCCGGTGGCGGTCTACTTGCTGGCATGCCGAAAGTGACACCCGCTCGACGCGGCCTGGCAGGCTTCAACGCGCTCAGCCCTCCGGAGGCCGAGGAGGAGCTGCTGAGCTGCTGCGCCTCGCGCGCGTTCGCCCGCCGCGTCGCCGCCCTGCGCCCGTACGACGATCCCGGCGGGCTGGGCGACGCCGCCGAGGCGGCCGTCCTCGCGCTGGGCTGGGCGGACGTGCTGGAGGCGCTGAGCGCACACCCGCGGATCGGCGATCGCGCCGCCGGGGCGGGCCGGGAGTCCTCGTGGTCGCGCGAGGAGCAGTCCGGTACGGCGGGAGCCGATCGGCGGGTGCTCGCGGAGCTGGCCGCCCGCAACGCGGTGTACGAGCAGCGGTTCGGCCACGTCTACCTGATCTGCGCCACGGGCCTGTCGGCGGGGGAGATGCTCGACCGGCTCGCCGGCCGCCTGCTGAACGACGAGGAGGCCGAGCGGGCCGTCGTACGGGAGGAGCTCGCCAAGATCACGCGCCTGCGGGTGGCCAAACTCCTCGCGGAGGGCGAGGGCAGGGGCGAGGGCGGCGCATGACCAACTTGATCACCCCGTCCACCCCGTCCATGCGCGCGCGGGCCGGCCGCGCAGAGGAGGAGAGATGAGCCTTTCCACCCATGTGCTGGACTCCGGCAACGGCCGCCCGGCCGAGGGCATGGCCGTGAGCCTGTTCCAGGGGGACCGCCTGGCCGGCAAGGGCGTGACCGACCAGGACGGCCGCCTGCGCGACTGGCTGCCCGAGGGGGAGCCGGGCAAGGGCGTCCACCGCCTGGTCTTCGAGACCGGCGCCTACTTCGCCCGGTCGGGGGTGACGGCGTTCTACCCGGAGGTCGTCGTGACCTTCTTCGTGGACGACCCGGAGGCGCACTACCACGTGCCGTTGCTGCTGAGCCCGTTCGCCTACTCGACCTACCGAGGGAGCTAGCGATGACCGTCGTCCTCGGGCCCAACCGCTACGGCAAGGCGGAGACCCGCGTCGTCCGCGTCACCCGCGACGGCGAGGTCCACCACCTCAAGGACTGCAACGTCTCCATCTCGCTCTCCGGGGCGATGGAGGACGTGCACAGGAACGGCGGCAACGCCGCCGTGCTGCCCACCGACTCGCAGAAGAACACGGTCTACGCCTTCGCCAAGAAGCACGGCATCGGGCAGATCGAAGAGTTCGCCCTGCTGCTCGCCCGGCACTTCGTCGGCTCGCAGCCCACGATCCACCACGCCCGGGTGGCGGTGGAGGAGTACTCCTGGGAGCGCCGGGGGCCGCATTCCTTCCTGCGCTCGGCCGCCGAGACGCGCACGTGCGTGGTCCACCACGACCGCGACGGCACCTCCACGGTGGTGTCGGGGCTGCGCGATCTGGTGCTGCTGAACTCGACGGGCTCGGAGTTCCACGGGTTCATCGAGGACGAGTACACCACGCTGCCGCCGGCCACCGACCGCGTCCTCGCCACCGCCGTGACCGCGCGCTGGCGCCACACCGCGCCGCCCGCGCTCCCGGATCCCGCCGGCGCGTCCGAACTCGCCAATTCGTATGATTTCGGGAAATCGTACGATGAAGTGCGGAGATCCTTGCTGGAGGCGTTCGCCGACACCCACAGCCTGTCACTGCAGCAGACGCTCTTCTCCATGGGCGGCCGCGTGCTGGCCACGCGCGAGGAGGTCTGCGAGGTGCGGCTGGAGCTCCCGAACAAGCACCACTTCCTTGTCGATCTCACTCCTTTCGGCTTGGACAACGACAACGAGGTCTACTTCGCCGCCGATCGCCCGTACGGGCTGATCGAGGGCGCCGTGCTCCACGACGACGCGCCGGACGCCGGCCCGGCCTGGGACTAGGGGAGTACAGATGGAGTTCCTGCGACCCACCACCTGGGGCGAGGCGCTGGCCGCCAAGGCGGAACGGCCGGACGCGGTGCCCATCCAGGGCGGCACCGACGTCATGGTCGAGATCAACTTCGACGTGCGCCGCCCGGTGGCGCTGCTGGACCTGAACCAGGTCACCGACCTCGCCGGCTGGGAGCCCATGTCCGACGGGCGGCTCCGCGTCGGCGCCGGGGTGCCGTACGCGCGGATCATCTCCGAGCTGGGGGACCGGCTCCCCGGGCTGGCCCAGGCCTCCCGCACGGTCGGCTCCCCGCAGATCCGCAACCGGGGCTCGGTCGGCGGCAACCTCGGCGCCGCCTCCCCCGCGGGCGACAGCCACCCGCCCCTGCTCGCCGGCGACGCGGTGATCGAGGTCGAGTCCGCCGCGCGGGGCACGCGCATGATCCCGGCCGCCGAGTTCTACCTCGGGGTGAAGCGCAGCGCGCTGGAACCCGACGAGCTGATCCGCGCCTTCTGGATGGCGCCCGCCGAGGGCCCGCAGTACTTCTCCAAGGTCGGCACCCGCAACGCCATGGTCATCGCCGTGTGCTCCTTCGCGATAGCGCTGCACCCACAGGAGCGCCGCGCCCGTACCGGCGTGGGCTCGGCGGCCCCGACCCCGCGCCGGGCACTCGCCGCGGAGGAGTTCCTCGCGGCCGAGCTCGACTGGACCGGGTCCGGCCCCCTCGACGCCGCGCTGCTGGCGCGGTTCGGCGAGCTGGCGGCCCAGGCGGCCTCACCCATCGACGACGTCCGGGGCACCGCCGACTACCGGCGCCACGCGGTCGCGGTGATGGCCCGCCGCACGCTCACCTGGGCCTGGAACGACTATCGCGAGGAGGCGGCGGCATGCGCGTGAACTTCACCGTCAACGGCAGGCCCGAGGCGGTCGACGGCGTCTGGGAGGGCGAGAGCCTGCTCTACGTCCTGCGCGAGCGCGTCGGCCTGCCCGGCTCGAAGAACGCCTGCGAGCAGGGCGAATGCGGCTCCTGCACGGTCTACCTCGACGGCCTGCCGGTGTGCGCGTGCCTGGTCGCCGCAGGGCAGGCCGAGGGCCGCGAGGTGCGCACGGTCGAGGGGCTGGCGCAGGGGGACCGGCTCGACCCGATCCAGGAGGCCTTCGTCGAGTGCGGAGCCGTGCAGTGCGGGTTCTGCACGCCGGGCCTGCTCGTCCAGGCGCACGACCTGATCGAGCGCAACGCCGAGCCCAGCGACGCCGAGATCCGCGAGGCCCTGGCGGGCAACCTGTGCCGCTGCACCGGGTACGAGAAGATCCTCGACGCGGTGCGGCTCGCCGCCGCCAGGAAGGCCGGGGTGGCGTGACCGTGGGAACCCTCATCGAGAACGTCGCGATCGCCCCGGTGGTGGGGCCCGAGATCGGCCGCGGGTACATCCACGTCGAGGACGGCCGCATCGCCGCGCTCGGCGCGGGCCCGGCCCCCGACGTCCCCGGCGCCACGCGGATCGACGGCTCGGGCTGCCTGGCGACCCCCGGCCTGGTCAACACCCACCACCACCTGTACCAGTGGGCCTCCCAGGGAGTCGCCCAGGACGCCACGCTGTTCGAGTGGCTCACCGCTCTCTACCAGGTGTGGGCGGCCATGGACGCCGAGGTCGTGAAGGGCGCGGCCACCGCCGGGCTCGGCTGGCTCGCGCTGTCGGGCTGCACCACGACCACCGACCACCACTACATCTTCCCCAAGGGCCGGGGCGACCTGTTCGCCGCCGAGATCGAGGCGGCCCGCGACCTCGGGATCCGCTTCCATCCGTGCCGGGGGTCGATGGACCGGGGCGTCTCGCAGGGCGGCCTGCCCCCGGACGAGGTGGTCGAGGGGCTGGAGGAGATCCTCGCCGCCACCGCCGAGGCCGTCGACGCCTACCACGACCCCTCTTTCGGCTCGAAGCTCCGCGTCGCCGTGGCGCCGTGCTCGCCGTTCTCGGTCAGCGCCGACCTGATGACCGAGGCGGCGGCGCTGGCCCGCGACAAGGGCGTGCGCCTCCACACCCACCTGTGCGAGACGCGCGACGAGGAGGAGCACTGCCTGGCGCAGATGGGCTGCACCCCGGTCGACTACATGGAGAAGCTGGGCTGGCTCGGCCCCGACGTCTGGGTGGCCCACGCCGTCCACCTCCACGATCGCGACATCCGGCGCTTCGCCGAGACCGGCACCGGCTCCGCCCACTGCCCGAGCTCCAACGGCCGCCTCGGCGCGGGCATCGCCCGCGTGTCCGAGATGCTGCGGGGCGGTGCGATCGTCGGCCTCGGCGTCGACGGCAGCGCCTCCAGCGAGCTCACGCCCCTGGCGGGCGAGATGCGGCAGGCCCTGCTGTTCCAGCGCGCGAGGTACGGGCCGGCGGCGCTCACCGCCCGCCAGGCGCTGGAGATCGGCACCCTGGGCGGCGCCCGGTGCCTCGGCCGGCAGGACGAGATCGGCTCTCTGGAGCCGGGGAAGCTCGCCGACATCGTCCTGTGGCGGGTCGACGGCTTCGCGGCGGCCGTCGAGGACCCGGTCTGCGCGCTGGTCTTCGGCGCGACGCCGCCCGTGGCCCGCGTGCTGGTCGGCGGAGAGACCGTGGTGGAGGACGGCGAGCTGCGCACGGTGTCGCACGACGCCGCGGGACGGGCCGGCGTCGAGGCACACCGCCGCCTGACCCGGCTCGCCGCCGACAGGGGATTCAGCGTGAACAGGGAGGTCGGCGCTTGAGGCCGGGACCCGCACGCCGAGAGGCCCCTGGGTCGGGGCACGCCCACCAAGAGGCCCTCGCATGACGCCGGGGCACGCCCACCCGGAGGCCCGCGCGTGACGCCGGGGCACGTGCTGATCGCGCCGGACAAGTTCAAGGGCTCGCTCAGCGCCGTCGAGGTCGCCGGCCGGGTGGCGGCGGGCCTGCGCGCCGCCCGGCCGGACCTCACGGTCGTGACACTGCCGGTGGCCGACGGAGGGGACGGCACCGTGGAGGCCGCCGTCGCCTGCGGGTTCCACCGCGTCGAGGCCGTCGTCGCCGGCCCTACCGGTGAGCCCGTGAGCGCCGCCTACGGCTTCCTGGACGGCGTGGCGGTGGTCGAGCTCGCCGAGGCGTCCGGCCTGCACCGGCTCCCCGGCGGGCGGCTCGCGCCCCTCACGGCCGGGAGCGACGGCACCGGCGACCTGATCGCGGCGGCCCTGCGCCAGGGTCCCCGGGAGGTGGTGCTCGGCCTCGGCGGCAGCGCCTGCACCGACGGTGGCTCCGGCATGATGCGCGCGCTCGGCGTGCGCCTGCTCGACGCGCGGGGCCGCGACCTGCCGCCCGGGGGCGGGTCCCTGGCCGGCCTGCGCTCCCTTGACCTCTCGGGGTTCGCGCCGCCCGCCGGCACGACGTTCGTCGTCGCCAGCGACGTGGACAACCCGCTGCTCGGCCCCGAAGGCGCGGCCGCGGTCTACGGCCCGCAGAAGGGGGCGGGACCGGCCGATCTGCCGAGGCTGGAGGAGGGCCTGGCCCGCTGGGCCGACCTCGCCGAGCGCGACCTCGGCGTACGGGCGCGCGACACCCCGGGCGCGGGGGCGGCGGGCGGCGTCGGGTTCGCGGCCATGGCTTTCCTCGGCGCCGAGATCAGGCCGGGCATCCGCCTTCTGCTCGACCTGCTCGGCTTCTCCGCGCGGCTCTCCGGCGCGAGACTCGTGATCACGGGGGAGGGCTCGCTCGACGACCAGACCCTGCGCGGCAAGGCCCCGGCCGGGGTGGCGTCGGCGGCCGCCGAGGCGGGGGTGCCCGTGGTCGCCGTGTGCGGCCGGTGCGCGCTGACCGGCGAGCAGTTGCGCGCGGCGGGCATCCAGGCCGCCTTCGCGCTGACCGGCATCGAGGACGACGTGCGACGCTGCATGGCGGAGGCGGGCCCGCTCCTCACCCGGCTCTCCGCCACGCTGGCCGCCGAATGGCTCCCCCAGGCGCCCGCCCACGCCCATGACTGACACCCGGTTGGACGGAGGACTGTGAGCGATTTCGATCTGGTGGTGCGCTCCCGGCGGGCGGTGCTGCCCGATGGCGAGCGCCCCCTGGCCGTGGCCGTGCGGGACGGCGTGATCGCGGCGCTCCTGCCCTACGACGACCCGGCACCGGCGGCCGAGCGGGTGGACCTCGGCGAGGTGTGCCTGCTGCCCGGCCTGGTCGACACCCACGTCCACGTCAACGAGCCCGGCCGCACCGAGTGGGAGGGGTTCGCCACCGCCACCAGGGCGGCGGCGGCCGGAGGCGTGACGACGATCGTCGACATGCCGCTCAACTCGCTGCCGCCCACGGTGAACGCGGGCGCGCTCGCGGTCAAGCGGGCGGCGGCGGCCGGTCAGTGCGCCGTCGACGTGGGCTTCTGGGGCGGCGCGATCCCCGGGAACGCCGCCGAGCTGCGCGCGCTGCACGAGGCGGGCGTGTACGGCTTCAAGTGCTTCCTGTCGCCGTCCGGGGTGGAGGAGTTCCCGCCGCTGGACGCCGCGGGCCTGGGTACGGCCCTGCGCGAGGTGGCCGCGTTCGACGGGCTCATGGTGGTGCACGCGGAGGACCCCGCGCTGCTCACCGAGCCCCTCGGCCCGACATACCCGGAATTTCTCGACTCGCGGCCGGGGGAGTCGGAGCGCCGGGCCGTCGAGCGGGTCATCGCCGCCGCCCGCGAGACCGGCGCGCGCGTCCACATCCTGCACGTGTCCTCGGCCTCCTGCCTCGAACCGCTGGACGCCGCGCGGCGCGACGGGGTGCGGATCACCGCCGAGACCTGCCCCCACTACCTGACGCTCACCGCCGAGCAGGTGCGCGGCCCCGAGTACAAGTGCTGCCCCCCGATCAGGGACGGCGGCAACCGCGACGAACTGTGGAAGGGCCTCGCGGCGGGCGTGCTGAGCTGCGTCGTCTCCGACCACTCGCCGTCCACCCCCGACCTGAAGGTGCCCGACTTCGCCGCCGCCTGGGGAGGGATCTCCTCGCTGCAGATCGGCCTGCCCGCCGTGTGGACCGAGGCACGCTCGCGCGGGTACGGCCTGACGCGCGTCGCCGAGTGGATGTCCGCGCGTCCTGCGGAGCTGGCCGGCCTGACCGCCAAGGGCGGCATCGCCGTGGGCCTCGACGCCGACCTGGTGGCCTTCGACGACGCGGCCGGGTTCACCGTGAACGCCACAGACCTGCGCCACCGCAACCCGGTGACGCCCTACCACGGCCGCACGCTGACCGGAGTGGTGCGCACCACCTGGCTGCGCGGCCGGCCCGTGTCCGACACCGTCCCACCTTTTGGAGTGCTTCTTTGAACGACCTTCCGGCCGGCTGCCACCCGATCCCCGCGAGCACCGGCGGTGCCGGTGAGTGACCTCACGCGCCTGCCCGACCTGGCGCTGCGCACCTGCGGCGGGTCGGTCGTGGCGGCGAGCGACGAGTCCTTCGCCGAGCGGCAGGCACTGATCAGGCCCGGCGCGCCCGCGTTCCAGCCCGGCACCTTCGGCCCCCGGGGCCAGGTCTACGACGGCTGGGAGACCCGGCGGCGCCGCGAGCCCGGCCACGACTGGGCGATCGTGCGGCTCGGCATGCCCGGTGCCGTCCGGTGTGTGGTGGTCGACACCGCGTGGTTCACCGGCAACTACCCGCCCTTCGCCTCGGTCGAGGCGTGCGCGGTCGGCGGGTACCCCTCGGTGGCCGAGCTCCAGGAGGCCGAGTGGGTGGAGATCGTGCCAAGGAGCCCCCTGGGCGGGGACGCCGCGCACGAGTTCGCCGTCGGCGACGGCCGCCGGTTCACCCACGTGCGGCTGAACATCTTCCCCGACGGCGGGGTCTCGCGGCTGCGCGTCCACGGCGAGGTGGCGCCCGACCTGGCGCTGTACGAGGGCATGACCGTGGACCTCGCCGCCCTGGAGAACGGGGCCATGGTCACCGCCTGCTCGGACGAGTTCTACTCCTCGCCGGCGAACGTCATAGCCCCCGGGCTGCCCCGGCACCAGGCCGAGGGGTGGGAGACCTCCCGCCGCCGGGACGGCGGCAACGACTGGCTGGTCGTACGGCTGGCGGTGCCCGGCGTCGTGCGCGTCGCCGAGCTGGACACCACCAACCTGGTGTACAACGCCCCCGGCGCGGCCTCCCTGATGGCCGCCGAGGCCGGCGACGGCCCGCCGGGGGAGGACACCGAGTGGTTCGAGCTGCTCCCGCGCACCCGGCTCCAGCCGGACACCCGCCACAGGTTCCGCCTGCCGGGTGACCGCGTCGCGACGCACGTACGCCTCGACATCTACCCCGACGGCGGCATGGGCCGCCTCCGCCTCCACGGCACTCCCCGCGACCTGTAAGACCGGGCAGGCTCCCGCCGGGTCAGTGCCAGATCGTGATGCGGGTGCCCGCCGGGGCCTGTCCCAGGGGGTTCTCCGCGACCACCGAGCCCGCGCCCGCGATCTTGCGCACCCGTACCTGGAAGCCGGCGGTGCGAAGCTCGCGGGTGGCGTCCCCGACGTTCTTGAACCGGACGTCGGGGATGGCCACGAGGGCCTGGCCCGGCTGGACGTTGTCGGGGTTCTCCCAGGGCCAGTGGAAGCCGGTGTCGGGCCCCTTGGAGCAGGTGAGCTGCACGTTCTGCCCGGCGGTGACCTCGGCACGCGCGGCGGGGTTCTGGGCGATGATCGTGCCAGGCTGGGCGTTGTCGGTCTGCTGGACGATCGTGGGGTTGTACCCCTTCCCCCGCAGGAACGCCTCGGCCTGGTCGCACTGCATCTCGCTGACGTCGGGCATGAGCTGCCCGGCGCTCAGCACGAGCTGCACCCGGCTGCCCTCCCTGACCTTGGTGCCGACCTGGGGGTTCGTGCGCAGCACCAGGCCGCGCTGCACGGTGTCGCTCGGTACCCGGCTGACGGTGCCGGCGGTGAGGCTCGCCTCGGAGATCTTGGCCCGCGCGTCGGCCTCCGGCAGGTTGACGACGTTCGGCACCGCGATCTTGACGGGCCCGGCCGAGGGGATCAGCGTGATCCTGGACTGGGCGAGCACCTCCTTGCCCGGCTCGGGTTCGGTGCGCAGGACCTTGTCCTCGGCCACCTCCTTGTCGTGCTCGGGGGTGCCGATCTTGACCTCGAAGCCCTGCTTCTCGGCCTCCGATTTGGCGATCGTGATGTTCAGGCCGGACAGGTCGGGGACCTTGGTGTAGCGGCCCTCGGAGAACCACCAGCCGGTGCCACCGATCGCAGCGGCCATCAGGACCACCAGCACGACGATGAACCAGTGGGGCCGGAAACCGCGGCGCTTCGGGCCTTCGGCCGCCGGCCGTACCGCCGGGGCGGTGAGCATCTCGGTCTGCGAGTGGATCAGGGTCGGGTTGGCGGGCGCGGCGCCCATCTGGTGCGCGGCCACCGGCCCGGGGGCCGCCGCGCCGGTGGGCGGGCGCTGCGGCCCCATGTCGCGCGGCAGCATGCGGTGGGCGTCCACGGCCGCGACGAGCAGCGCGGTGGCGTCGGCCGGCCGCCGGTTCTGGTCGCGGTCGGTCGCCGAGAGGACCAGCGTGTCGAGCAGGGGCGGCACGTCGCCCGCCAGCGAGGACGGCGCGGGCACCCGGTCGTGCACGTGCCGGTAGGCCACCGACATGGGGTTGTCGCCCTGGTAGGGCTGGCGCCCGGTCAGCAGCTCGAACAGCATCACCCCGGCGGCGTAGACGTCGCTGCGCGCGTCGGCGACCCCGGCGGTGACCTGCTCGGGCGACATGTAGGCGATCGTGCCGATCATGACGCCGGTGCGGGTCTGGTTGCCCGCCTCGATCGCCCTGGCCAGGCCGAAGTCGACGACCTTGACCCGGCCGTCGTCGGTCAGCAGGACGTTCTCGGGCTTCACGTCACGGTGCACCATGCCCGCCTGGTGGGCCGCGCCGAGCGCGGCGAGCACCGGGATCATGATCTCCAGGGCCTCGCGGGCCGGCAGGCGCTTCCTCTCGCGCAGCACGTCGCGCAGGGTGCGCCCCGGGACGTACTCCATCGAGAGGTAGACGTGATCGCCGTCGGTGCCCTGGTCGAAGACGTGCACCACGTTGGGGTGCGACAGGCTGGCCACCGACTTGGCCTCGCCGATGAACCGCCGTACGAAGTCGGGGTCCTCGGCCAGCGATCGGTGCATCACCTTCAGAGCCACCGTGCGGTCGAGCCGGATGTCCAGGGCCAGGTAGACGGCGGCCATCCCACCCCGGGCGATCCGGGACTCAACGCGATAGCGCCCGTCCAGCAGCCGCCCTACAAGGGGGTCCGCAACCGTCGTGTCCACGGGAGTGAGTTTACGGGCGGTTTGCCAGGGGGAGGGCAAGCACATCCCAAACCGATGCCGACATGTTTTCCCGTCAGGAAGGCGTTGATGGCTCTCCGCCGACCGGTTCGACGGCCGGCGAGGACGCCTCAGCGTACCGGCGCCGGGGTATCCGGCCCGCCAGGCGCGCCCTACGACCCGCCGTGACGGCGTCGCGCATAGCCCCCGCCATCAGGCCGGGCCTGCGGGCCCGCGTCACCGCGCTGGCGAGCAGGACCGCGTCGCATCCGAGCTCCATCGCCAGGGCCGCGTCGCTCGCCGTGCCGATGCCGGCGTCCAGGATGACAGGGACGCCCGCCGCCTCCACGATGAGCTCGATGTTGTGCGGGTTGCGGATCCCGAGCCCCGAGCCGATCGGCGCGCCGAGGGGCATCACGGCCGCGCACCCCGCCTGCTCCAGCCGCCGCGCGAGCGCCGGGTCGTCCCCGATGTAGGGCAGCACCACGAATCCGTCGGCCACCAGCCTCTCGGCGGCGTCGAAGGTCTCGATCGGGTCCGGCAGCAGGGTGCGCTCGTCGCTGATCACCTCCAGCTTCACCCAGTCGGTGCCGAGCGCCTCGCGGGCCAGGCGCGCGGTCAGCACCGCCTCGCCGGCCGTGAAGCAGCCGGCGGTGTTGGGCAGCACCCTCACGCCCCGGTCGCGCAGGACGTCGAGCACCGACCCCCGCGAAGCCGGGTCCAGGCGCCGCATCGCCACCGTGGTGATCTCGGTGCCGGACGCGGCCAGCGCCTGGTCCAGCACCTCAAGGGACGGGGCGCCGCCCGTTCCCATGATCAGGCGCGAGCGGAACTTCTCGCCGCCGAGGACCAGCGCGTCGTCCATGGGGTCCGCGTCGACGGTGACGGGGCCCTCACGCCGCTCGCCGGTCGCAAGGACGGGGCTCGTGTCTCGCCGGTCAGCCACCCTGCACCGCCGTGAGCACCTCGACGCGGTCGTTCTCGCCGAGCGGGGTCGACTGCCACGCGCCCCGCCGCACGACCTCGTCGTTCAGGGCGACCGCGACCCCGGCGACGGCCGAGGTCAGCGTCTGGACGGCCTGGGCGACGGTGGTGCCGGGGGGCAGGTCGTGGGGGGAGCCGTTGATGGTCACTCTCATCGCGCTTCCGGGGCGGGAGACCCCGGCCGGCGGCCGGGGGAGGAGCCCCGTTCCTCCTTCGTCCATCGGTGAGGGCCGGTGATGTCCTTGTGCCGCGCCCCGCCGAAACGCAGGGGCGAGCAGATCGCCGCGAAGGCCGGGCCGGGCCGTCCGGCCGGATCGTGGCCGGGAGGGAGCCCCCCTTCGTGGCCGGGGCCGGCGTCCGGGGCCGGCTCCCCGGCGTCCGGAGCCAGTTCCCCGGCGACGAGGTCGGCGGTCAGGGGACAGAGCAGGACGCCGCCGCGGTGGTGGCCGGTGGCCAGCACGAGCCCCGGGAGCGTGGTCCGCCCGATGACCGGGAGGTTGTCGGGGGTCCCCGGGCGCAGGCCGGCGGACAGGCCGGTCACCTCCAGCTCGGTGACGCCCGGTACGAGCTCGCGCGCGTCGCGCAGCAGCTCCCACAGGGCTCCGGCGGTCACGCGGGTGTCGAACCCCATCTCCTCCTGGGTGGCCCCGAGCACGATCTCCCCGTCGCCGCGCGGCACCATGTACGCGCTGGACCCGTGGACCACCCCGCGCACACAGCGGCCGAGGAACCCCGGAGCGCCGCGCAGCCGCATGATCTGGCCCTTGACGGGGCGCACCGGCGGGAGGACCTCCGGAGGCAGGCCGTCCAGGGATCCCGACCAGGCTCCGGCGGCCAGCACCACCTGGTCCGCGGCGATCGCCCCGCCGCCCGCCAGCCGTACCCCGCGCACCGCGTCGCCCTCGACGGCGAAGCCAGTGACGCGGTCGGCGACCATGCCCACCCCCCGGCGCGAGAGCGCGGCGAGCAGCGCGGCCGTCACCCGGCGCGGATCCACCCAGGCGTCCCCCGGAGCGAGGACGCCGCCGCGGACCGAGGGGGCGAGCATCGGCTCGGCGCGGCGGCACTCGCGCCCCGTCAGGCGTTCCACGGGGAGCGAGAGCTTCTCCATGAAGCCGGCCAGTTCGCCGAGCGCCGCGAGGTCGTCGGCGCCGAAGGCGACGTCCAGGGTGCCGTCGGTGCGGTAGTCGACGTCCATCCCGGACTCGCCGGCCAGCTCGGCGGCGAAGCCGGGCCAGCGGGCCAGGGACGCGAGGCCGAGCCGGAGCAGGGGCTCCTCGGTGTAGGTGACCTCGCTCACCGGGGCGAGCATCCCCGCCGCCGCGTGTGAGGCGCCCGAGCCGGGCGCCGGGTCCACCACGGTCACCGCGTGCCCGCGCTGGGCGGCGCGCCAGGCGACCGACAGGCCGATCACACCCCCGCCCACGACGACCACGTCCGCGTGCGTGTCCACCAAAGGTCCCGCTCCCTTCGCCGGCATGATCCGGATCAGGTTTCTGGCGGTCGAGGGCCGTGAGCCCTCCTCTCAGCCCGGTCTCGCCGGACTCCCGCGCGTGCTGACGACACCAGCCTATTCCTGCCTCCGTACGACTTGCGCACCTGCTTGAGTGTTCTCATTACTGCCTGTGCGCGATAGTGAGCCAATTCGTTACCAAATCGCCGTTGGCGAGTTACCCGGCTGGCCGCTTAGGGTCAGGATGTGAATCATGTCGTGGTGGTCGGAGCCGGACTGGCCGGCGTGCGGAGTGTCGAGGCGCTGCGGGCGCGCGGGTACCGAGGACGCGTCACTCTGGTCGGAGATGAGAACCATCGCCCCTACGATCGTCCCCCCTTGTCGAAGGCCGTGCTGCTCGGCGACCTGGATTCCACGGTCGTCGACTCCGACCTCGGCGCCCTCGACGTCGACCTGCGCACCAGCGTGTCGGCCAAGGGCCTGCGCCACGGCGCGCTGGAGACCACGGAAGGCGAGCTGGAGTACGACGGCCTGATCATCGCCACCGGCGCCTCGCCCATCAGGCTGCGCGGCGAGGGCGCCCAGCACGTGCTCCGCACCATCGACGACGCGCTCGCCCTGCGGGAACTGCTGGTCCCCGGCGCCCGCGTGGTGGTCGTCGGCGCGGGCTGGATCGGCGCCGAGGTCGCCACGGCGGCGCGCCGCGCCGGATGCGAGGTGACCGTCGTCGAGGCCGCCCAGTCACCGCTGGCCGTCGCCCTCGGCACCGAGGTGGGCGGGCGCACCGTGCCCTGGTACGCCGAGGCGGGCATCGACCTCAGGCTCGGCACGATGGTCGGCTCGGTCGACCCGGGCGGCCTGACCATGATGGACGGCTCGTGGATCCCCGCCGACGTGGTGGTGACCGGCGTCGGCGTGCGGCCCACCGTCGGGTGGCTCGCGGGCTCCGGCGTGGAGATCGACAACGGCGTCGTGGTCGACGAGCACCTGCGCACCTCGATGGAGGGCGTGGTGGCGGTCGGCGACTGCGCGAACTGGTGGTCACGGCGCTTCGGCCGCCGCATGCGCGTCGAGCACTGGGACACCGCGCTGAACGCGCCCGAGACGGCCGTGGCCACGCTGCTGGGCGAGACCGCCGTCTACGACCCGGTCCCCTACTTCTGGTCCGAGCAGTTCGGCCGCATGCTGCAGTACGCCGGCCACCACGACGGCGCCCGGCTGGTGCTGCGCGGCGATCCCGCCACCGACCGCAAGTGGGCGGCGTGCTGGCTGACCGACGACCACCGGATGGCCGCTATTCTTACCGTCGACCGTCCCCGTGACCTGGTGCAGGGCCGCCGTATCGTCGAGGGCGGGCAAAGGCTCGATGTGGATCGCGCGATGGACCCCTCGGTACCCTTGCGTGACTGCTTGTGACCCCCTGTGGGGTGTTTGAGAAGAGGCACGACGTGGTAGTTGTGGTTCCGTGACGCTTTCTGTTGCGCAGATCGACCGGGAAACCGACCAGTTGGTGGGAGAGTGGCTCCCCCTCACGGAAGTGGGCAGGCGGCTCGGGCTGAGTGCCGGGCGTGCCAAGCAGCTTCTCAAGGACAAAAGGCTCATCGGAGTCCGGCGGGGCGGATCCGAGCCGGAGGTCCCCGCGGCCTTCATCGCCGGAGACGACGTGGTGAAGGGCCTCCCAGGGACGCTGACGGTCCTGTCCGACGCGGGCTACGACGACGTCGAGGCCCTGCGGTGGCTGTTCACCGCCGACGACTCCCTGCCGGGGGCCCCGATCGACGCGATCGTCGCGGGCCGCCACACCGAGGTGAAGAGGCGTGCCCAGGCGCTCGGTTTCTGACGCCAGGCTCTACCTCTGCACCGACGGGCGCCGCCGCCAGGGCGATCTAGACCGGTTCCTCGACGCCGTCCTCGCGGGCGGTGTGGACATCGTCCAGTTGCGCGAGAAGGGCCTGGAGGCCCGCGAGGAGCTCGCGCTCCTTGAGGTGTTCCGCGCGGCCTGCGACAGGCACGGGACCCTGCTCGCGGTCAACGACAGGGCCGACATCGCCTACGCGGCGCGTCCCGACGTGCTCCACCTCGGGCAGGACGACCTTCCCGTGGCCGTGGCGCGCGAGCTGCTCGGGCCGGACATCCTGATCGGGCGGTCCACCCACAGCGACGCGGAGGCGTCCGCGGCGGCGGCCGAGGAAGGCGTCGACTACTTCTGCTGCGGGCCGATCTGGCCGACGCCGACCAAGCCCGGGCGTTTCGCGCCGGGGCCCGGCCTGCTGAAGCACGCGGCGGCGCTGGACACCGACCGGCCGTGGTTCGGCATCGGCGGCATCGACCTCTCCACGCTCGACGAGGTGATGTCGTACGGCGTGACGCGCGTCGTGGTCGTACGGGCCATCACCGAGGCCGACGACCCGGGCGCGGCGGCCGCCGAGTTCGCCCGCCGCCTCGCGGCGGGCTGACACCCCGGCTCACGGCGCCCTCGCGCCGCACCGACCCGAGCTTCGCGCTGCTGACCTGGGCCTTGCGTTACGGACCTGGGCCTTGCGTTACGGACCTGGGCCTTGCGTTACGGACCTGGGCCTTGCGGTGCTGACCCCGGCCTTGCGGTGCCGTACGGCCCGTCGTGGGCTCAGCTCCGGCGCGAGGTGGCGGCCACCGCCAGCTCGGCGAGGGCGTCGCGGGCCTCGCCGGTGATCGGCGCGCGCTCCAGCGAGCTCAGCGCGTCGTCCAGGTAGCGCTTGATCGTCTCCTCGCTCGCCGTCAGCGCCCCGGTCTCCTCGATGATCTCGCGAAGCCGCTCGACGCCGGCCGCGTCCAGGCCGGAGTCTCCGAGCAGCCGCCGCACGTCGGCGGCCTGCCCGTCGGACGCGGCCGAGAGCGTGCGGGCGATCAGCATGGTGCGCTTGCCCTCGCGCAGGTCGTCGCCCGCCGGTTTGCCGGTCTCCGCCGGGTCGCCGAACACGCCGAGGACGTCGTCGCGGAGCTGGAAGGCGATGCCGACCTTCTGGCCGTACTCCACGCACAGCCGGTCGAGCCACGGCTCCTGACCGCGCGCGGCGAGCAGCAGGCCGAGGCGCAGTGGCTGCTCCACGGAGTACTTGCCGCTCTTGTGGAGGGCGACCCTCAGCGCGCTGTCGAAGGTGTTGTCCCCGTGCGCCTGCTCCAGCAGGTCGAGGTACTGCCCGCACATCAGCTCCGTGCGCATGAGGTCGTGTACCGGCTCTGCCGCGGCGAGCGCCTCGGCCGGCAGGCCGCTCGTACGCCACATCTCGCTCGACCAGACCAGCAGCAGGCTGCCCAGGAGCACCGCCGCCCCCTCGCCGAACTGGACCGACGAGCCCCGCCAGCCGGACTCCTCGTGCATGGCCTGGAACCGCCGGTGCGCGGCGGGCTTGCCACGGCGCAGGTCGCTCGCGTCCATCACGTCGTCGTGGATCAGCGCGCTCGCCTGGAGCAGCTCCAGCGACGCCGCCGCGGTGTAGATCGCGGGGTCTTCCTCCCCGCCCGCGCCACGCCAGCCCCAGTAGCAGAAGGCCGGGCGCAGCCGCTTGCCCCCCGACAGGAAGTCCTCCGCGGTCGTCACCAGGGGACTCAGCTCGGGGGCGCTGACCAGGGGACGCTGCCGGTCGACGAACATCCGGAGGCGGCGGTCCACCTCGGAGCGGAAGGCGTCCGACAGGGCGAAGGAAGTGGTCATGCTCTGAGATTAACGGCCACACGAGAGCGCCCCGATTACCTGCCCCCGGTGTGATCTCGCTCATGGGGGAAAGAAGCGGCGTGGAGCTTGGGTGAGAGTGGGCAGCCTGTGAGCTTGCGAAGCCGGGGAAGACGTCGCACAACACGGCCGTGAACCCAGGTGGCCCTGTGCGACGCGAAGCCGGTCCAAGGAGCGCACGTTCACCAGGGGTGTGGGCCGGACCGGACCTGTAGCCTTGGGACCATGGCTCTGGGTCGTCCTTCATTCCTGCCCGACCGCGTTCCCACCGTCCGGGAGCTGCTCGCCTCCGGGGGGCGGTCGTTCTCCTTCGAGTTCATGCCGCCGAAGACCGATGAGGGCGCGCGGCTGCTGTGGCGCGCGATCCGCGAGCTGGAGGCGCTTCGCCCCACGTTCGTCTCCGTGACGTACGGCGCGGGAGGCTCCACCAGAGACCGCACGGTCGAGATCGTCGAGCGGCTGGCCCACGAGACGACGCTCACGCCGGTCGCCCACTTCACCGCCGTCGACCACTCGATCCGCGAGCTGCGCCACCTGATCGGCAGGTTCGCCGACGCGGGCGTGCGCAACATCCTCGCCGTGCGCGGCGACCCCCGCGGCGCCGACCCGCTGGCCGAGTGGGTCAAGCATCCCGAGGGTGTGCTGTACGCCGAGGATCTCGTGCGCCTCATCCGCCAGGCGGGCGACTTCTGCGTGGGGGTGGCCGCCTTCCCCTACCGTCATCCGAGGTCGCCGTCGATCGAGTCCGACACCGACTACTTCGTGCGCAAGTGCCGGGCCGGTGCCGACTACGCCATCACGCAGATGTTCTTCAAGGCCGACGAGTACCTCCGGCTGCGCGACCGGGTGGCGGCCCAGGGCTGTGACACGCCGATCATTCCCGGCATCATGCCGGTGACCCAGATAAGCACGATCGCGCGGTCGGAGCAGCTGTCGGGCGCCCCCTTCCCGCCCGAGGTGGCCGAGCGCTTCGCGGCGGTCGCCGACGACCCCGCGGCGGTGCGCAGCCTCGGCATCGAGCACGCCGCCGAGCTGTGCCAGACCCTCCTCGACGAGGGAGCGCCGGGCATCCACTTCATCACCTTCAACAAGTCGAGCGCCACCCGCGAGGTCTACCAGGCCCTGGCCCCGACGCCTGTGCCCACCCCGGTCCCCGCGGGCTAGCGGACCTCTACGTCAGGGGGCGCAGGGGGAGCGTGCTGCCCACGATCGCGTAGTGCTCGTAGCCGCCGGGGAAGACGAACATGCTCATGAGGTCGATGAAGCCGAGCCGGCGGTAGAGATGGCGCGCGGCCGTGGGCTGGTCGTGGGTCGACATCACGGCGGTGCTCTCGGGCCTGCCCTCGCACAGGCCCCGCACCAGCCGGCGGCCGATGCCCTTGCCCTGGTAGCCGGGGTGTACGTGGATCTCGGCGATCTCGAAGGCGTTGCCGAACCACCCGGCAGAGACGGGCAGGCCCGACCGTTCCGCAAGGGCGCGGCGCACGACGTCGTGCCACCACTGGCCGGGCATGCCGTGGAAGCCGTAGCCGAAACCGACCGCGGCGCCGTCCGTGGTCTCGGCGAACAGGCAGGTGAATTGAGGAAATGTCGCGTGATTGCGCATGATGCCCTGGCGACCTGAGAGCTGATCGACCGGTGGGCGCATCGCCGCCATGTAGATGTCGATCACGGTGTCCAGCGCGGAGACGAACCCCTCGGGACCGGCGCGTCGCAGTTCGATCACTCATCGCACACTAGCAGGGCGGCGATCACCCGGCGGGCGAACGTGGCGAGACCGACCTTCGTGGCCTTTTTCCGACATTTGCCGCCTACTCCACCTCGACCGGGGTGCCGCCGGTGATGCGGACGAGTTCCTCGAAGGTCGTCGGGAAGACCGTGTGCGAGTGGCCGGCCGCGGCCCACACAACGTCGTGCTTGCCCAGCCAGGTGTCCACCAGCGTGCGGATGGGCGCGGGGTGCCCGACCGGGGCCACGCCGCCGATCGTCTGCCCCGTCGCCGCCTTCACGAAATCGGGGCTGGCCCGCCTGACCTTGGAGGCGCCGACGAGCCCGGCGATCAGGCCGGTGTCGACCCGGTGGGCGCCGCTGGTGAGCACCAGCAACGCCTCCCCGTCGGCGTCGAAGATCAGGCTGTTGGCGATCGCGCCCACCTCGCACCCGAGCTGGGCGGCGGCCGAGGCGGCGGTGGGGACCGAGTCGGTGAGCACGACCACCTCGCCGGCGGCTCCGGCCTCTCGGAGGGCGTCGGAGACCTTGATCACGCTTGGATGCGGCTTCTCTGGCACGCGAACACTCTAAACAGGACGGCCGGGCATGGGCGATTGATTACATCTCCGTGACTGTATGGGGTGCGGCATGACCATTGCGCTAGGGTCCGGTCAACTGATGGTGGTGTGTTCGAAGGGAAGTTCTGACATGGGGGTTGGTAGGCGGCTCGCCGCCGCGGTGGTGCTGACCGCGGGAGCCGTGCTCGTCTCGGGCTGCGGGCTGGGGGCCCAGCAGGCCGGGCCGGTGGCGTTAGCGGGTGCCCCGGCGCCCGGTCGCGCGGCCACTCCGGCGGTCACGATCAATGTGACGCCGGTCAGCCGGGTGCTCGCGGCGGAGCCCTTCGTGGCGCCGCACGGCACTCTCAGGTTCGGCGCCAAGGGCGTCACGGTGAAGGTGCTCCAGGCCAGGCTGCGCGAGCTCGGCTACATGCCCGGCAAGATCGACTCCAGGTACGGCGGCACCACGCAGTCCGCCGTCTGGGCCTTCCAGAAGGTCCAGGGCATCTCCCCGACGAGCACCGTCAACAGCCGTACGTGGCGGGCGCTTGAGGCCCCCAAGGCGCCTCAGGTCCTCGTCCCGACCGGCAAGCCCGACCGGGTGGAGGTGAACCTCACCAAGCAGACCGCCGTGCTCTACAGGGCCGGGCAGGTGAAGCTCATCACCCACATCTCCTCGGGGAGCGGCATCCCCTACTGCGAGACGGCCACCTGGCAGGGCAAGACGCAGCGGTTCTGCGGTGACGCGAGGACCCCGACGGGTGACTTCAAGACCACCTGGCGCCGGTCCGGCTGGCACAAGTCCTACCTCGGCCAGCTGTACAACCCGATCTTCTTCAACGGCGGCATCGCCCTGCACGGTGCGCTGTCGGTCCCGCTCGCCCCGGCGTCCCACGGGTGCGTGCGGCTTCCGATGCACGTCGCCCAGGTCCTGCCGTCCCTTTTGGGCACCGGGGTCCCGGTGCACGTCAGGGGCAAGTTCCAGCGCTGAGCCGAGCCGTCCTTTTGGGGCACCGGGGTCCCGGTGCGCGTGGGGGGCAAGTTCCAGCGCTGAGCCGAGCCGTCCCGCACGAGGGCCGCGGTCGTCCCGACGACCGCGGCCCTCGCCATCTCGCCCCCGCCCCACCACGCTCCCCGTCTCGCCACCCGCCGTGCTCGCCGTCTGGGGCCCGTCCCGTCCCGCTCGCCGTCTCCGGCCTGGCCCGCCTCGCTCGCCGGCGATCTCCTCCAGGCCGGGGGGTGCGACCATGCTGGGGATGGATGCCCGCGCCGGCCGGTGTGCCGAGGAGCCGAGGAGCCGCATGACGGATTCGAACCCTGACCCAGTCCCGCCCGGCGAGGTGCCCCTGGTGGGAGACGGCGTCACCCAGTGGATCACGCGCGCGGGCGACACCGTCCGCCGCCCCGTGAGGCCGTTCACGATGACGGTGCAGGCGTACCTGGCGCACCTGCACGCCGCCGGATTCCCGCACGCTCCCGTTCCCCTCAGCGTCGACGACCAGGGCCGGGAGGTGCTCTCGTTCGTCCCGGGAGACGTCCCGCGCGAACCCCTGCCGCCGGAGACGGCGGGGGAGGAGGTCCTGATCGCGCTCGCGCGGCTCATCCGGCGGCTCCACGACGCCGCCCAGGGGTGGACGCCGCCTCAGGACGCGGTCTGGGGAGGCACTCCCGGGGTCCGGGTCACGAGCTCGACCCCCGACGGGGAGGCCCCCGTGGTCGGCCACCGGGACTATTGCCCCGGCAACGTCGTCTTCCGCGACGGGCTGCCGGCGGCGCTCATCGACTTCGACCTCGCCAAGCCGACGTCGAAGGTCGACGACCTCGCCAACGCCCTGTACTACTGGGCGCCGCTGCTGGATGAGCGGGACAGGGCTCCCGCCTTCGTGGACCTCGACATTCCCCGCAGGGTCGCGATCTTCGCCGGAGCCTACGGCATGACCGCCGGCCAGCGCCGGGCTCTGGTGCCCGCCGTCACGCGCATGGTGCACCGCTTCCACGTCAACATGCGCGCCGCCGCCGAGGTCGACCCGGCGTTCAGGCGCATGTGGGACGAGGGCGCGAGGCACCGGCTGCCCCGGGCCGAGGCCTGGATCCGGCGGGAGGGCCCGGCCATCGCCGACCGGCTCATATGACCACGGTGTCGCACGTGATCGAACCTGTGTTCGTTTGACGCTTGACATCGTGGGTCATCGAATTTATGTTCGACATGGTGAGGGTGGGACTCGCGGCCCGCCCTCACCACACGGCGAGAGAGCGTCGTCGGCGACGGTCTCGCCACGCGCACCGATGGCCGGACGGGGAGAGGGGAAGCTCCTCGTCCGGCCCGAGAGAACGCACCAAGGCCCGCCGAGAACCCATCGGACCGACAACCCACGGACCAGAACCCACGGACCGAGAACCATCGAACCCAGATCCGCCCCAGCGGAAGACGGGGTGGGCCGAGAGCCGGGCGGATCGAGAACCGACGCGGCGAAAAGCCGGGGCGGAACGAGAACCACCGGGCCTGGCACCGCTCCGGCGGATGGCGGGGCGGGCCGAGAGGCATGGGAACGGGTGCGCACAGCGCCCGGGCGTGACGCCGCCGGGCGCCAGAGGGCGACCGGGGCGAGGGAGCGAGGTACGAGCCGGCCGAGTGACCACGACCAGCGGACCACCGAAATTGTCGGTGGTGTCTGCGACTGTGTTATCACCGGCGGTCACCGCCGGGGCCACGACCCCAAGGAGGGTGTCATGACTCGAGAGTCCGGAGAAGGTCCCCGGATTTCACAGACCGTGCGCGCGCACCTTGCCGACGCGCATTCCTGTCTCGCCGACGCGTCGGCGGCCCACACCCCCGCCGAGCGTTATGTCTCGGCACATCTCGCCGCACTGCGTGCGGCGGCCGCGATCCTCGCGGCCCTGCCCCGGCCGATGGACGGCCGCAGGCGACGGCTCCGCAGCGCGTGGGAGCTGCTCCCCGAGGCCGAGCCCAGGCTCGCGCAGTGGGCGGCCTACTTCGCGGTGAGCGCCACCAAGCGTGCCTCGGCGGAGGCCGGCATGGTGCGCGTGGTGTCGGCGCGAGACGCCGATGAGCTGATCACCGAGGCCGACACCTTCGTCGGCGTCGTCGAGGGCATCCTGGGTGTCCCCGGCCAGTCCACGCTTCCGGTGAGGGCTCCCTTGGCCGGGTGATCCGGCGGGGTCCCGCGCACACGGCCCGCCTCTATGAAGCCCGAGCGTCGCTGACGAACGTCCTGCTCCGGCGGTGAGCTCGACCTGCTCCGGCGGTGAGCCCGAGCGTGGCTGTCGCCTGCCCGTGGGCCGGCGTATGCGCCGTCTGTCCCGTGGTCCACGGCGCGCCTGTCGCCTGTCCCGTGGTCCACGTCACCTGTCCGGTCGACGGCGTGCCTGTCGCCTGTCCCCGTGGTCCACGTTGTGAGGGTGGCGACCACCGGCCCCGCTTGTGATGTGTGGGTCCAGCGGCGCTGGCGACAGCCTAACGGACCAGCGCCACGACGGACCACCCCGGTGGAGACGAGTCCGCCGGGCGGGCCGGGAGCCCGCCCGGCGATCAGGCCGGGAGGTCCGTCCGGCGACCGAGCTGGTATGCCCGCCCCGGCGAGCGTGCCGGATGCGCGCTCGGCGATCAGGCCGGTGCGGGGCACGCGGTCCGCTGGGGCCCTGCCGGCACGGTTGGTGGCCGTGCGACTCGGCTAGAAGGACTCGACGGCGCGGCGGGCCTCGGCGTCGAGGACGCCCCAGTTGATGAGCTCTTCGGTGAGTTCGGTGGGGGACTTGTCATAGATGACCGCCAGGGAGCGGAGGTCCTCCTGGCGGATCGACAGCACCTTGCCGTTGTAGTCACCACGCTGGCTCTGGATCGTGGCCGCGTAACGGGCGAGTGCCCCGGCCTTCTCCTTGGGCAACTGGGCAAGGCGCTCAAGGTCGATCACGAGCTTCGGCGTGGGCCCGAGAGGGCTCGGCGCCGAGCCGCCAGGGAGCAGCTCCGAAACAGGCACCCCGTAGAAATCGGCCAACTCGGCGAGCTTCTGCACGGTCACGGCACGGTCGCCACGCTCGTAGGAGCCCACGACGACGGCCTTCCACCTTCCCCGCGACTTCTCTTCGACTCCATGCAGTGATAGTCCCTGCTGGGTGCGGATGGCGCGGAGTCGTGCGCCCAGCGACTTGGCGTAGTCAGACGGCATCGTTTGGCCCCCCGGCTTTCTATGAACGTTCTCACTTATTGTGCGCCTTGCGACGAATGCCACGGCGATCGGGTGGCACCCGGGGAGGCACCATCGGTGACCGACGCGTCGTGGTTTACCCGAGAACGTCGCGAGGTGTGGTTACGGACAGTGACGGTAAAGGTGTGGACGTGTTTGGTCAAGCTGATTGGAAAAAAGATGCCGAATCCTGTCCGGTCCGGCCCTGATCTGCTCGGTCTCAAGCGCCGCACCCGCTCCTTCCTTACAGCGGCCGCACGGGTTCCGTACGGCTCCGGCGCGGCGGATGGGGCCGGCAGGCCCGGCGCATGATCCCGGCATACGGGCATCTGCCCAGGTTAGGGAGGCCGAACCGGTTCGGGAGGTTTCCTTCAAGGCTGATAACGTGGGCGAGCCAGTTCCTTTAAGACCCGTCCTGTGAGGCGGGAAAGGTGGTGACCCTCATGAACGCCGCCCGAAACCAGGCGCGCGACGACGATCCACGGCACGACGGTGACCAGCCGCGTGACGGCCAGCGGCCGCATGACGGCGAGCGCGCGGTGCTGGAGGCCCCCGACATCAACCGGGCCCTCACCCGCATCGCCCACGAGATCCTCGAACGCGCCAAGGGCCCCGACCAGCTCCTGCTCCTCGGCATCCCCACCCGGGGGACCTTCCTGGCGCGCAGGCTCGCCGACCGCATCGAGCAGGTCGAAGGTCATCCGGTGGCCACCGGTTCCCTCGACGTGACCATGTACCGCGACGACCTGAGGCTGAAGCCGGCGCGCGCCCTCGGCCGCACCGAGCTCCCCGAGGACGGGGTGGACGGCCGCATCGTCGTGCTCGTCGACGACGTCCTGTACTCGGGCCGCACCGTACGCGCGGCCCTCGACGCGCTCAACGACCTCGGCCGTCCCACGGCCGTACGGCTCGCCGTCCTGGTCGACCGGGGCCACCGCGAGCTGCCGATCCGCGCCGACTACGTCGGCAAGAACCTCCCGACCTCGCGCGCGGAGACCGTACGGGTGTGCCTGGCGGAGACCGACCAGCGTGACGCGGTCCTGCTGAGGGGAGGCCAGCGATGAACCGCCACCTGCTGTCCACGGCCGACCTGTCGCGCGACGACGCGCTGCTGATCCTCGACACCGCCGAGCAGCTCTCGCAGGTCTCGGACCGTTCCATCAAGAAGCTGCCGACCCTGCGCGGGCGCACCGTCGTGAACCTGTTCTTCGAGGACTCCACCCGCACCCGCATCTCCTTCGAGGCCGCCGCCAAGCGCCTGTCAGCCGATGTGATCAACTTCTCGGCCAAGGGGTCGAGCGTGTCCAAGGGCGAGAGCCTCAAGGACACCGCGCTCACCCTGCAGGCGATGGGCGCCGACGCCGTGGTCATCCGCCACGGCGCCTCCGGGGCCCCGCACCGCCTGGCCAACTGGGTCGACGGAAGCGTGGTCAACGCCGGGGACGGCACCCACGAGCACCCGACCCAGGCGCTGCTGGACGCCTTCACCATGCGCAGGCGCCTCGGCGAGCTCGACGGCCGAAGGGTGACGATCGTCGGCGACGTGCTGCACAGCAGGGTCGCCCGCTCGAACGTCCACCTGCTGCACACGCTGGGCGCCGAGGTGACGCTCGTCGCGCCGCCGACGCTGCTGCCGGTGGCCATGGGCGACTGGCCGTGCGAGATCTCCTACGACTTCGACGCCGTGCTGCCCAAGTCCGACGTGGTGATGATGCTGCGCGTCCAGCACGAGCGGATGAACGCCTCGTACTTCCCCTCCGCCCGCGAGTACAGCCGCCGCTACGGCCTGGACCCCGAACGGCTCGGCAGGATGCCCGAGGGGGCGATAGTGATGCACCCGGGGCCGATGAACCGCGGTATGGAGATCGCCGCCGAGGTCGCCGACTCCGCCCGCTCGACCATCGTCGAGCAGGTCACCAACGGCGTGACCGTGCGCATGGCCGTCCTCTACCTGCTTCTGTCCGGCTCCGAGCCCGCGATCGGGGGGAACCAGTGAGCTATCTCGTCAAAGCCGCCCGCGTCCTCGGGGGCGAGCCGCGGGACATCCTCATCGAAGACGGGTACATCGCCGCGATCGGCGCCCCGGGCGAGATCGGCGGCGCCGGCGCGGCCCGTGTCGACGCCGAGGGGCTGATCGCGCTCCCCGGCCTGGTCGATCTGCACACCCACCTGCGCGAGCCCGGCCGTGAGGACGCCGAGACCGTCGAGTCCGGCACCGCGGCGGCGGCGCTCGGCGGGTTCACCGCCGTCCACGCCATGGCCAACACCTCGCCGGTCGCCGACACGGCGGGCGTCGTGGAGCAGGTCTGGCGGCTCGGCCAGGAGGCCGGGCACTGCGACGTGCAGCCGGTGGGCGCCGTCACGGCGGGCCTCGCGGGCAGGCAGCTCGCCGAGCTCGGCGCGATGGCCGACAGCGCGGCCCGGGTCCGGGTCTTCTCCGACGACGGGGTGTGCGTCTCCGACGCCGTCCTGATGCGCCGGGCCCTTGAGTACGTCAAGGCGTTCGACGGGGTGGTGGCCCAGCACGCGCAGGAGCCGCGCCTGACCGAGGGCGCGCAGATGAACGAGGGCTCGGTGTCCGGCCGCCTCGGGCTGACCGGCTGGCCGGCCGTCGCCGAGGAGGCGATCATCGCGCGTGACTGCCTGCTGGCCGCGCACGTCGGCTCCCGGCTCCACATCTGCCACGTCTCGACGGCGGGCTCCGTGGAGATCATCCGCTGGGCGAAGTCGAAGGGCTGGGACGTCACCGCCGAGGTGACCCCGCACCACCTGCTGCTCACCGACGCCTGCGCGGAGACCTCGCCGGCGGGCGCGTACAACCCGATCTACAAGGTGAACCCGCCGCTGCGCACCGAGACCGACGTGCGGGCGCTGCGCGAGGCCCTCGCCGACGGCACGATCGACTGCGTGGCCACCGACCACGCGCCGCACCCGGTCGAGGACAAGGAGACCGAGTGGCCGGCGGCGGCCATGGGCATGATCGGCCTGGAGACCGCCCTGTCGGTGGTCCAGGAGGCCATGGTCGAGACCGGCCTGCTCGACTGGGAGGGCGTCGCCGACCGCATGTCCGCGCGTCCCGCCCGCATCGGGCGGCTGTCCGGCCACGGCGGGCCGCTCCGGGCGGGCGCCCCCGCGAACCTCACCCTGGTCGACCCCTCCGTACGCTGGGCGGTCGACCCGGGCGGATTCGCCTCCAAGAGCCGCAACACGCCCTACCAGGGCATGACGCTGCCGGGCAGGGTCGTCGCGACCTTCCTGCGCGGCCGTCCCACCGTTCTCGAAGGGAAGCTCACGTGACGCGCGCGACCACGGGCACAGCGGTCCTCGTCCTGGAGGACGGCCGGGCCTTCCACGGCACGCCGTACGGCGCCGAGGGCGAGACGTTCGGCGAGATGGTCTTCTCCACCGGGATGACCGGCTACCAGGAGACCCTCACCGACCCCTCCTACCACCGGCAGATCGTGGCGATGACCGCGCCGCACATCGGCAACACCGGCGTCAACGACGAGGACCCTGAGTCGTCCCGCATCTGGGTCGCCGGGTACGTCGTGCGCGAGCCCGCGCGGGTCGCCTCGAACTGGCGCTCCCGCCGCTCGCTCGACGAGGAACTGCGCGCGCAGGGCGTGGTCGGCATCGCCATGCCGGGCACGCGCGCGCTCACCCGCCACCTGCGCGAGCGCGGCGCCATGCGCGCCGGGGTCTTCACCTCTCCCACGGCCTCGGTGGAGGAGCTGGCCGAGAGGGTGCGGAACAGCCCTTCCATGGTGGGCGCCGACCTCGCCAAGGAGGTCTCCACGGCCGGGCCGTACGTCGTCCCCGCGCACGGGAGGAAGCGGTTCACGGTCGCGGCGGTCGACCTCGGCATCAAGGCGATGACGCCCTACCGCATGGCCGAGCGGGGGTGTGAGGTCCACGTGCTCCCGGCGGGCGCGACGGCGGCCGACATCCTCGCCCTCGACCCTGACGGGGTGTTCCTGTCGAACGGGCCGGGCGACCCGGCGACCGCCGGCTACGCCGTCGAGGCGCTCACGGGCGTGATGGACGCGGGCAGGCCGGTCTTCGGCATCTGCTTCGGCAACCAGATCCTCGGCCGCGCCCTCGGGCTCGGCACGTACAAGCTGCGGTACGGCCACAGGGGCGTGAACCAGCCGGTTCAGGACCGCCGCACCGGCAAGGTGGACATCTCCGCCCACAATCACGGCTTCGCCGTACAGGCGCCCCTGGACGGGCCGTTCGACACCCCGTACGGCCGCGCGGAGGTCAGCCACGTGAACCTCAACGACGGCTGCGTGGAGGGGCTGCGCCTGCTGGACTACCCCGCGTTCAGCGTGCAGTACCACCCCGAGGCCGCCGCCGGCCCGCACGACGCGGCGGGCCTGTTCGACGAGTTCTGCGCCCTGATGGCGCGCCCGGGCACGACGGTGAAGACGGAGGGCGAGAGTGTCTAAGCGCACTGACATCAGCTCGATCATGGTCATCGGCTCCGGGCCGATCGTGATCGGGCAGGCGTGCGAGTTCGACTACTCGGGCACCCAGGCGTGCAGGGTCCTGCGCGCCGAGGGCTACCGGGTCATCCTGGTCAACAGCAACCCGGCGACGATCATGACAGACCCGGAGTTCGCCGACGCGACGTACGTCGAGCCGATCACGCCCGAGATCGTCGAGCAGATCATCGCCAGGGAACGGCCCGACGCCCTGCTGCCCACCCTTGGCGGCCAGACGGCGCTCAACGCCGCCGTGGCGCTGCACGAGGCCGGGGTGCTGGAGCGGTACGGCGTCGAGCTCATCGGCGCGGACATCGACGCGATCCAGGCGGGCGAGAACCGCCAGCTGTTCAAGCAGATCGTCGCCAAGGTGGCCGACGAGTACGGCCTCAACGCCGAGTCGGCCAGGTCGGCGATCTGCCACACGCTGGAGGAGTGCCTCGTCGCGGCGGACGGCCTCGGCTACCCGGTGGTCGTGCGGCCGAGCTTCACCATGGGCGGCGCCGGGTCCGGGTTCGCCTACGACGAGGACGACCTGCGCCGCATCGCGGGCGCCGGGCTCGACGCCTCGCCGACCACCGAGGTGCTCCTTGAGGAGTCGATCCTCGGCTGGAAGGAGTACGAGCTGGAGGTCATGCGCGACCGGGCCGACAACGTCGTCATCGTCTGCTCCATCGAGAACATCGACCCGATGGGCGTGCACACCGGCGACAGCGTGACCGTGGCCCCGGCCCTGACGCTGACCGACCGCGAGTACCAGAACATGCGCGACGTCGCGATCGCGGTCATCCGCGAGGTCGGGGTCGACACCGGCGGCTGCAACATCCAGTTCGCGGTCGACCCGCGCACCGGGCGCATGGTCGTCATCGAGATGAACCCGCGCGTGTCGCGGTCGAGCGCGCTGGCCTCCAAGGCCACCGGCTTCCCGATCGCCAAGATCGCGGCCAAGCTCGCCGTCGGCTACACCCTCGACCAGATCCCGAATGACATCACCCGTGAGACCCCGGCGTCGTTCGAGCCGTCGCTCGACTACATCGTGGTCAAGGTGCCGCGCTTCGCCTTCGAGAAGTTCGCCGGGGCCGACCAGACCCTCACCACCCACATGAAGTCGGTCGGCGAGGCCATGGCCATCGGCCGGTCCTTCCCCGAAGCCCTCCAGAAGGCCCTGAGATCGCTGGAGAAGAAGGGATCGTCCTTCAGCTGGGCGGGGGAGCCCGGCGACAAGCAGGCCCTTCTCAACGCCTCCCGCGCGCCGCACGACGGGCGGCTGCGCACGATGCAGCAGGCTATCAGGGCCGGGGCGACGATCGAGGAGCTGCACGAGGCCACGAGCGTCGACCCGTGGTTCCTCGACCAGCTCTTCCTCATCGACGAGGAGGCCCGGGCGCTCGGCGAGGGCGAGCTGACCGAGGCCGCCCTGGCCCGCGCCAAGCGGCACGGCTTCAGCGACGCGCAGATCGCCGAGATCCACGGCCTTCCCGAGCCCGAGGTCAGGGCGCTGCGCCAGGGGCTCGGCGTGCGGCCCGTCTACAACACCGTGGACACCTGCGCCGCCGAGTTCGCCGCCAAGACGCCCTACCTCTACTCGACCTACGACGAGGAGACCGAGGTCCCGTACGGCGACCGCCCCAAGGTGATCATCCTGGGCAGCGGGCCGAACCGCATCGGGCAGGGCATCGAGTTCGACTACGCCTGCGTGCACGCCTCGTTCGAACTTTCGGCCGCCGGGTACGAGACCGTGATGGTCAACTGCAACCCCGAGACGGTCTCCACGGACTACGACACCTCCGACCGGCTCTACTTCGAGCCGCTCACCCTGGAGGACGTCCTTGAGGTCGTGCACGCCGAGCGGTCGACAGGGCCGGTCGCCGGGGTGATCGTCCAGCTCGGCGGGCAGACGCCGCTGGGCCTCGCCCAGGCGCTGAAGGACGCGGGCGTGCCCGTCGTCGGCACCAGCCCCGAGTCGATCCACCTGGCCGAGGAGCGCGGCGCGTTCGGGCGGGTGCTCGCCGAGGCCGGGCTGCCCGCTCCCAAGCACGGCACCGCCGTCACCGTGCAGGAGGCGCGGGCCATCGCCGGGGACATCGGCTACCCCGTCCTCGTGCGCCCCTCGTACGTCCTCGGCGGCGCGGGCATGGCGATCGTGTACGACGAGGAGACGCTGAGCGCGTACATGGCGTTGGCCGGGGCGGCGAGCGACCACCCGGTGCTGGTGGACAAGTTCCTCGACGAGGCCATCGAGATCGACGTGGACGCGCTGTACGACGGCGCCGAGCTCTACCTCGGCGGGGTCATGGAGCACATCGAGGAGGCCGGCATCCACTCCGGCGACTCGGCGTGCGCGCTGCCGCCGATCACACTCGGCGGGTTCGACATCAAGCGCATCCGCGCCGCCACCGAGGCCATCGCGCGCGGAGTGGGCGTGCGCGGGCTCCTGAACGTCCAGTACGCCATGTCGGCCAACGTCCTGTACGTCCTTGAGGCCAACCCGCGTGCGAGCCGTACGGTGCCGTTCGTGTCCAAGGCGACCGCCGTGCCGCTGGCCAAGGCCGCGGCCCGGGTCATGATGGGCGCCACCATCGCCGGGCTCCGCGAGGAGGGCATGCTGCCCGCCACGGGCGACGGCGGCACTCTGCCCCTGGACGCGCCCATCGCGGTCAAGGAGGCCGTGCTGCCGTTCAACCGGTTCCTGGGCGTCGACACGATCCTCGGCCCCGAGATGCGCTCCACGGGCGAGGTCATGGGCATCGACGAGGTCTTCGGCACGGCCTACGCCAAGTCGCAGTCGGCGTCCTACGGCTCGCTGCCGACCAAGGGCCGGGCGTTCGTCTCGGTGGCCAACCGCGACAAGCGGGCGATGATCTTCCCGGTGAAGGCTCTTGCCGACCTGGGGTTCGAGATCCTGGCCACGGAGGGCACCGCCGAGGTGCTGCGCCGCAACGGCGTCCATGCCAAGATCGTGCGAAAGCAGAGCGACGGCGCCGGTGCGGACGGTGAGCCGACCATCGTGACCCGGATCCTCGACGGCGAGGTGGACCTCATCGTGAACACCCCCTTCGGCAGCCCGGGCCAGTCCGGCCCCCGGCTCGACGGATACGAGATCCGCACGGCGGCCGTCCTGCGGGACATCCCGTGCGTCACCACTGTGCAGGGCCTCGGTGCGGCCGTACAGGGCATCCAGGCGATCGCCGCGGGCTCCGTGGGCGTACGGTCGCTCCAGGAGCACGCCCAGCGGCTGAGGGGCTGACGACCAGGCGGGAGGTGAGGGAGACGGCCGTTACTCCGGTGCAGGTGACGGGCACGGTGCTGACGACGCGTCGTGTCGACGCGTATCACGCGCTGACCGTGGTGGCGCCCGGCATCGCCGAGCGCTTCCGTCCCGGCCACTTCGTCTCCGTGGCCGTCGGCGGGCCGCACACCTCCATGCCGACGCGCCGGGTCTTCTCCGTGCACGACGTCAAGCCCGACTACGGCGGCACGGTGGAGCTCGTCTTCGCCGTGCGCGGCCGGGGCACCGCGTGGCTCGCCGAGCGCAAGGCCAGGGACAGCCTCGACCTGGTCGGCCCGCTCGGCCGCCCGTTCCCCGTGCCGCGCGACCCGTGCGCGTGCGTGCTCGTCGGCGGTGAGTACGGCTCGGCGTCGCTGTTCGCCCTGGCCGACACGCTGCAGCAGCGCGGGTGCCGGGTCGACTTCGTGCTCGGGGCCGCCTCGGCCGACCGGGTGTTCGGCGCGCTGCGCGCCCGGCGCATGGGCGAGACCACGACGCTCACCACCGAGGACGGCTCGCTCGGCCTGCGCGGCCGCGTCACCGACGCCCTGCCCTCGGTGATCGCCGACGCGCGCGCCGACGTGGTCTACGCGTGCGGCCCTATGGCGATGCTGCGCGGCGTGACCGCCGTCGCCGTCGAGTTCGACATCCCGGTCCAGGTCTCCGTCGAGGAGTCGATGGCGTGCGGGTACGGCGTCTGCATGACGTGCGTGCTTCCTGTCATGGGCGACGACGGCGTCACCCGCATGGTGCGATCCTGCGTGGAGGGGCCGGTGTTCCGCGGCGAGCGGGTGCGGTTCGAGGACATCGGCACCATCCCGTTCGACGCCCTGGGAGCGCCTGGGGGACGAGCACAGGAGGGAGGTGTTCACACCCGAAATGTCAGTTGACATGCGGACGTACCTCGCGCACGTCGAACTGGCCAACCCGATCACCACGGCCGCCGGGTGCGCCGCCTCCGGCGCCGAGCTCTCCCAGTTCTTCGACCTCGCCCGCCTCGGCGCCGTCGTGACCCAGTCGATCACCATGGCGCCCAGGGCCGGGCGGCCCACCCCCCGGATGGCCGAGACTCCCTCGGGCATGCTGAACGCCGTGGGGCTCCAGGGGCCGGGCGTGGACGCCTTCCTCGAACACGAGCTGCCCCGCCTGGTCGAGCGAGGGGGGCGCGCGGTGGTGTCGGTCGCCGGGGGCAGCGTCGCGGAGTACACCGCGCTCGCGCGCAGGCTGGCCGACGCGCCGGGAGTGGCCGCGATCGAGGTGAACCTGTCCTGCCCGAACGTCGAGGACCTCGGGCGGGTGTTCGCCCGCGACCCCGCCGCCTCCGCCGAGGTCGTCGCCTCGGTGCGGGCCACCATGCGCTACGACGTCCCCGTGGTGGCCAAGCTCGCCCCCGACGTGGCCGACATCGTCGCCGTGGCCCGCGCGTGCGTGGACGGCGGCGCCGACGCGCTCGCCATGATCAACTCGCCCCTCGGCATGAGCATCGACGTCGACACCATGCGCCCCTCGCTCGCCGCCGGCACCGGCGGGCTCTCGGGGCCCGCCATCAGGCCGCTCGCCGTGCGCTGCCTGTGGCAGGTGCACGCCGCGCTGCCCGGCGTCCCCATCGTCGGCATGGGCGGCGTCATGACCGGGCGCGACGCCCTGGAACTGATCCTCGCGGGCGCCTGCGTCGTCTCGGTGGGCACCGCGCTGTTCAACGACCCCTACGCCTGCCTGCGGATCCTGCGGGAGCTCGAAGACCTGCTCAAGGAGCGGGGCTTCGAGCGCCTGGCCGACGCCGTCGGGCTGGCCCACCGACCACCCGGGGCCGGGCCCCGGCACCGAATCGACCTGGAGGAGAGCTCTCTGTGACGTCCGCACCCATCGCCGTCGCCCTGGACGCACCCGATCTGGAGACGGCGGCCCGCTGGGCGGCCCTGGTCACTCCGCACGTGAGCACCGTGAAGGTCGGCCTCGAACTCTACCTGCGCTACGGCCCCGATGTGATCGCTTCGGTGAGGGGGGCCACCGGCATCCAGGTCTTCCTCGATCTCAAGCTCCACGACATCCCGAACACCGTCGCGGGAGCGGCCCGTGCCGTGGCCCGGCTCAAGCCCGCCATCCTGACCGTCCACGCGGCCGGAGGGCGCGCCATGATCCAGGCCGCGGTGGAATCGGCCCCGAACGCCGTCATCGCCGCCGTGACGGCCCTCACGTCGCTCTCAGAGGCCGATCTGGAGCGCATCGGTGTGAGGGGACCCGCCGGGGACGCCGTGCGCCGTCTGGCCGTGGAGGCCGTCGGCGCGGGCGCCCAGGCCCTCGTGTGCTCGCCGCGCGAGGTCGCCGCGGTGCGCGCGGAGGTCGGGCCCGGCATCACGCTGATCACCCCGGGGGTCCGGCCCGCCGGTTCGGACACCCAGGATCAGGCAAGAGTAGCGACTCCCGAGCAGGCTATCGCCGACGGGGCCGATCTACTCGTGATCGGCCGCCCGATCACCGGATCGGCCGACCCGGGAGCCGCCGCCGCGGGCATCGCCGCGGCCATCCGCCGCGTCCTTTCGGGCTGAATGCGAAGTTCATCCCTTCGCGTTCCGCGGGCCTCCCGCGGCTCCTCCGGGGCCGCGCGGGGGCCCGCGCCGCGTCCGGGGGACTAGCCCGGGTGGCCCCGCGCGCCGCCGCGGTGACTAGCCCGTGAGGGGCCTGTACAGGCGCATTTTGTCGACGCACTGCGATATCTCGAACACGAAGAGTAGTGAAATGGATTTTGTGAGGGGAGAAACTGGTCTTGACGTTGCTTGAAGGCCGAAGACCAGCTAGTTTCCCCTCCCGTCCGAGTACATCGACAGAAATTCGAGGTGACCCGGCGTGGCTCTTCCTCCCCTGACCCCCGAGCAGCGCGCCGCAGCCCTGGAGAAGGCTGCCAAGGCCCGCAAGGAGCGTGCCGAGGTCAAGAACCGGCTGAAGCACGGCGCGGTTTCTCTGGCTGAGGTGCTCAAGGATGGTCAGACCGACGACGTCATCGGCAAGATGAAGGTGTCGGCGCTTTTGGAGTCGCTCCCCGGCGTGGGCAAGGTCCGCGCCAAGCAGCTCATGGAGCGGCTCGGTATCGCCGAGTCCCGTCGCGTACGGGGCCTCGGCGCGAACCAGCGCGCAGCTCTGGAGCGCGAGTTCGGCGGCGCCGAGAGCTGATCTCGGTCCGTACGAACAAGATCAACGGGGGTGTGGTGTGACCGGTACGTCCTGGCCCGAAGAGGGCGGAGCCCACGAGGCGCCCGTTTTCGGGGGGTCTGGGGCCCGTGGCGGTGACTCCATGCCTCCATCCGGGAGTCCGGAGGCGACCGTGGTCTCCTCCGGACCGACGGGAAACCGCCTCACGGTCCTCTCCGGGCCGTCGGGCGTGGGCAAGTCCACGGTCGTCGCCGAGCTTCGGCGGTCCCACCCAGAGGTGTGGCTGTCGGTCTCGGTGACCACCAGGACGCCCCGTCCGGGCGAGACGCACGGTGTCGAGTACTATTTCGTCACCGGCGACGAGTTCGACCGCATGATCGCCGATGGCGAGCTGCTCGAATGGGCCGAGTTCGCCGGCAACCGGTATGGGACGCCCCGCGTGCCCGTGGAGCGGAAGCTCGCCCATGGCGTGCCGACGCTGCTGGAGATCGACCTGCAGGGCGCCCGGCAGGTGCGTGAGACCATGCCCGAGGCTCTGCTCGTCTTCCTGGCCCCGCCGAGCTGGGAAGAGCTGGAGAGCCGCCTGCGTGGTCGCGGCACCGAGCCCGAGGACGTCATCGAGCGCCGTCTCGCCGCGGGCCGCGTCGAGCTGGCCTCCGAGAAGGAGTTCGATCTCACGCTCGTCAACACGGCCGTCAAGGAAGTGTGCGGCCGGCTGATAGCCTTGATGAAGTGAAGATCGGCCTGGCCTGTGCGAGTCGGCCCTGCCGATTCCCCTTGGTATCCTTCGAGGCCAAGACCCAAGACTCGCCATCCGACTGAGAGGCCGACGACGTGGCAGGCACTGCCCCGGTTGCCGAAGGCATCACCAACCCGCCGATCGACCAGCTGCTTGAGGTCGTCGACAGCAAGTACAGCCTGGTCATCATGGGCGCGAAGCGGGCGCGCCAGATCAACGCCTACTACTCCCAGCTGGGCGAGGGCCTCCTTGAGTACGTCGGTCCCCTCGTGGAGACCCACGCGCAGGAGAAGCCCCTGTCCATCGCGCTGCGCGAGGTCTCCGAAGGTCTGCTCACCTCCGAGCCGATCGAGGGCTGACCGGCCCCCTTCCTGCGGACGACGTGATGGCGAGCCAGGTCCGCGCGAGGCCGGGAGTCGTCCTCGGCGTCGGCGCGGGCATCGCCGCTTACAAGGCCTGCGAGCTGCTGCGGCTGTTCACCGAGTCGGGGCACGAGGTCCGGGTCGTCCCGACCCGTGACGCTCTGCGCTTCGTCGGCGAGCCCACCTGGGCCGCCCTGTCCGGCAACCCCGTGACCAGTGAGGTCTGGGAGTCCGTCCACGAGGTGCCCCACGTCCGCATCGGCCAGGGCGCCGACCTGGTCGTGGTCGCGCCCGCGACCGCCGACATCCTCGCAAAGGCCGCGCACGGCCTCGCCGGAGACCTGCTCACCAACACCCTGCTCACCGCGCGCTGTCCCGTGGTCTTCGCCCCCGCCATGCACACCGAGATGTGGGAGCACCCCGCCACCCGCGCGAACGTCGCGACGCTGCGCGAGCGGGGGTCGCTGGTCATCGACCCGGCCGTGGGCAGGCTGACCGGCGCGGACACCGGGCCCGGCCGCCTTCCCGACCCCCAGCAGATCTTCGAGGTCTGCCGCCGCGTGCTGGCCGGGCGCGAGCGCGACCTCGCCGGCCGCCGCGTCGTGGTCTCGGCCGGGGGCACGCGCGAGGCGATCGACCCGGTCCGCTTCATCGGCAACCGCTCCTCGGGCCTCCAGGGGTACGCCCTGGCCCGCACGGCCGTGGCGCGCGGCGCCGAGGTCACCCTGGTCGCGGCCAACGTCGCGCTGCCCGACCCCGCCGGGGTCACGATGGTGCGCGTGGAGTCCACGCTCGACCTGCGCGCCGCCGTCCTCGCGGCCGCCGAGGGCGCCGACGCGGTGGTCATGGCGGCGGCCGTCGCCGACTTCCGGCCCGCCGCCCGGAGCGACTCGAAGATCAAGAAGACGTCCGGCGAGCCCGAGCCCATCCATCTCACGAAAAATCCCGACATCCTTGCCGAGCTGTGCGACCGGCGGAGGGAGGGGCGGAAGCCCGCTCCCGAAGTGATCGCCGGATTCGCCGCCGAGACCGACGACGTGCTCGCCAACGGCCGGGCCAAACTCGCCCGAAAGGGCTGTGACCTGCTCGTCGTCAACCAGGTGGGCGAGCGGCTCGCCTTCGGCACGCCCGACAACGCCGCGGTGATCCTGGTGGCCGGCGCGGAGTCCGTGGAGGTCCCGCGCGGCCCGAAGGAAGCCCTGGCCGACACCGTCTGGGACCTGGTCGCCGCGCGGCTGGCCTGAGCGGGCCGACAGCGGCCTCGGGGCGCTTGCTGGGAGGCGCCAACCGGCGGATACTCCAGGAGCAGGCCGCAGTGAGAGGGCTGAGACTATGCCGGTGACCGCCGCCATCAGAGGACGCTGCCGCGCTCTGCTGTCCCCCGGCGAGAGCGTCCACTACGTCTTTCCCGTCACGCTGGTCGGTTCGAGCGGCGTGGCCAACTACATGATCGTGGTTTCCGACCGGTCCATCACCGTGCTGGCCACGAAGGTGTTCAGCCGGTACGAGCCCGCCGCCGTGTGGGCGACCTACCCCCGGCGGACTCGCCTCGGCCCGCTGAGCTTCGGCGCCGGGCCCACGATCGAATTGGGTGGTACGGTTTTCGAGGTCGACGATGAGTACGTCGCTGTCGTCGGGGCCGCGGACGCCGAGGCGTTCTCCCCGGACGACCTGCCGAGGGATCCGCTTCCCGATCTCTAGGCCGTCGGCCACGACCATCTGACAAGGCGGTTGAGCGACGCCGCTTAAGGTGAGGCTAGACTCGGCGGAGCGCTTTGGCCGTCTCACGCCAAGCCCACGACGTCAGCAGCCGCTGCATGAGGAGCCACTGAGTTGTCCCGCCGCCTGTTCACTTCCGAGTCGGTTACCGAGGGCCACCCCGACAAGATCGCCGACCAGATCAGTGACGCCATCCTCGACGCCATGCTCAAGGACGATTCCACGAGCCGTGTCGCGGTCGAGACGATGATCACCACCGGTCAGGTGCACGTCGCCGGTGAGGTGACGACCGACACCTACATCGACATCCCAGGCGTCATCCGCGAGAAGATCCTTGAGATCGGCTACGACGCCTCCCACAAGGGCTTCGACGGCGCCTCGTGTGGCGTGTCGGTGTCCATCGGCGCGCAGTCGCCCGACATCGCCCAGGGCGTCGACGACGCCTACGAGCACCGCGAGGGCGAGGGCGCCGACGAGCTCGACCGCCAGGGCGCCGGTGACCAGGGCCTGATGTTCGGGTACGCCTGCCGCGAGACCCCCGAGCTGATGCCGCTTCCGATCACGCTGGCGCACCGCATGGCCCGCCGCCTGTCGGAGGTCCGCAAGAACGGCACGGTCCCCTACCTGCGTCCCGACGGCAAGACCCAGGTCACCATCGAGTACGACGGTGACCGCCCGGTCCGCCTCGACACCGTCGTGGTCTCGACCCAGCACGCCCCTGAGATCGACCTCAAGGAGATGCTGGCCCCCGACATCCGCGAGCACGTGGTCGAGCCGGTGCTCGCCGACCTCGACATCGACATCGAGGGCTACCGGCTGCTGGTCAACCCGACGGGCCGGTTCGAGATCGGCGGCCCGATGGGCGACGCGGGCCTGACCGGCCGCAAGATCATCGTGGACACCTACGGCGGCATGGCCCGTCACGGTGGCGGCGCGTTCTCCGGCAAGGACCCGTCCAAGGTCGACCGCTCGGCGGCGTACGCCATGCGGTGGGTCGCCAAGAACGTCGTGGCCGCCGGGCTGGCCGACCGCGCCGAGGTGCAGGTGGCGTACGCCATCGGCAAGGCGCAGCCGGTGGGCGTGTTCGTGGAGACCTTCGGCACCGAGAAGGTCGACATCGAGAAGATCCAGCAGGCGATCCTCCAGGTCTTCGACCTGCGCCCGGCCGCGATCATCCGCGACCTCGACCTGCTTCGCCCGATCTACTCCGAGACCGCCGCTTACGGTCACTTCGGCCGCGAGGAGCCCAACTTCTCGTGGGAGCGCACCGACCGCGCGGAGCAGCTCCGTGAGGCCGCCGGCCTCTGATCCCAGGCGACGATCGCGGCCCGTGGATGTTTCCACGGGCCGCGATTTGATTCCGGCCCCATCGGTGTCGTCTGGTAGGACCTAAAGGTGACCGAAGCCAGGGGTGCGCCCGGCGCTCCCAAGGGTGCGTCCGGTGTCCCCAAGGGCGCGCTCGTGCCCGCCGAGGCGCTCCCCGTCGCCCGCGTCCTGGTCGACACCCCGCTGCCCCATCTCGACCGGCCCTTCGACTACCTCGTGCCGGAGGCCATGGACGCCTCGGCGGTTCCGGGCTGCCGGGTGCGCGTGCGCTTCGCCGGCAAGCTCGTCGACGGGTTCCTGCTGGAGCGGGCCGAGAGCAGCGAGCACGAGGGCAAGCTGCTGGGCCTGGAGCGGGTGGTGTCGCCCGAGCCGGTGCTCACGCCGCGCGTAGCGGCCCTCTGCCGTGCCGTGGCCGACCGCTACGCCGGCACCATGTCCGACGTCCTGCGCCTCGCCGTACCGCCCCGCCACGCCAAGGTGGAGGCCGAAGCGGGACGGGCCGCCGAGGAGCGGGCGCAGGTGGCCCAGGCCGGCGCGGGGGCCCAAGACGAGACCGGCGCGATGGCCCAGAACGTGACCGGTGGGGGGGCCCAAGACGAGACCGGCGTGGGAGTCCAGGGCGAGACCGGTGGGGCGGGGAGCCAGGGGCCGGCGGTGCCGGTGGGTGGCGGGTCCTGGAGTGGGTACCCCATGGGGCCGTCGTTCCTCACCGCTCTGGCCGAGGGGCGCTCCCCGAGGGCGGTGTGGAACGTTCTCCCCGGGACCGGTGGCGAAGGCCGCCCCCCGGAAGGGCCCGAGTGGCCCGAGGGAATCTCCCTGGCGGTCCTCGCCACGCTGGAAGGCGGCAGGGGAGCCGTGGTCGTGGTGCCCGACGGCAAGGACGTGGCGCTGCTCGACGCCGCCCTGCGCCGTGTCCTCGGGGAGGGCCGGCATGTGGCGCTGACCGCCGACCTCGGGCCCGCCGAGCGTTACCGCAGGTGGCTGCGGGTGCTGCGAGGGCAGGCGCGGGTGGCGGTCGGCACCAGGGCCGCGGCGTTCGCCCCCGTGCCCGACCTCGGCCTCGCGGTGGTCTGGGACGACGGCGACGACCTGCACGCCGAGCGGCTCGCGCCCTACCCTCACGCGCGCGAGATCCTCGCCCTGCGCGCCCACCAGACCGGAGCGGCCCTGCTGATCGCGGGCTATGCCCGTACGGCCGAGGCGACGCAGCTCATCGCGACGGGCTGGGCCAGGCCGATCGCTCCGTCGAGGGAGGAGCTCCGGCGGCACGCGCCCCGCGTCCGGCCGGCGGGCGACGACACCGATCTCGCCCGGGACGAGGCCGCGCGCGCGGCGCGCCTGCCGAGCGTGGCATGGGCGGCGCTCAAGCACGGCCTCGCGAGCGGCCCGGTCCTCGTCCAGGTGCCGCGCCGCGGCTACCTCCCCGCCCTCGCCTGCCAGCACTGCCGCGCCCCGGCCCGCTGCACCCAGTCCCCGTCCGCGGGACCGGGGGAGGCCGGTGGAGCCGGGGGGGCGTTGTGCGGGGGGCCGTTGGCGTTGCGAGGGGGGCATGCCGCGCCGTACTGCCGGTGGTGCGGCCGCATCGCGGGCACCTGGCGCTGCCAGGCGTGCGGGAGCAACCGGATGAGGGCCGTGGTGGTCGGCGCACGGCGCACGGCCGAGGAGCTCGGGCGCGCCTTCCCCTCCGTCCCCGTGAAGACCTCCGGGCGCGACGGCGTCCTCGCCACGGTGGGGCCGAACCCGGCCCTGGTCGTGGCCACGCCGGGAGCGGAGCCGGTGGCCGCGGGCGGCTACACGGCGGCCGTCCTGCTGGACGGCTGGGCCCTGCTGGGCCGTCCCGACCTGCGCGCGGCCGAGGAGACCCTGCGCCGCTGGATGAACGCGGCGGCGCTGCTGCGCTCTGCGGCAGAGCTGGTCGTGCTCGCCGACTCGGCGGTCCCGGCCGTGCAGGCGCTGGTGCGCTGGGACCCGGTCACCCACGCCGAGCGGGAGCTCGCCGAGCGTGCCGTGCTGGGGTTCCCGCCCGCCGTCCGCGTGGCCACGCTGACCGGCTCCGCCGCCGGGGTCAGGGAGATGGCGGCCGGCCTCACGCTTCCCGAGGGCGCGCAGGTGCTCGGCCCCGTCCCCGTCGACACACCGAGGCACGCGCCGGGCGAGCCGGAGGAACGGATCATGATCCGGGTGCCCCGGGGAGCCGGCGGCGCGCTGGCGCGGACGCTCAAGGGAGCGGAGGGCGTGAGATCCGCGCGTAAGGCTCCCGACCTGGTCCGGGTGTGTATGGATCCGATCGATCTGATCTGACCCCAGGTCGCCGATTCGCGGTGCTGAAAGTAAGCCGTTAGTTTCTCCCTGTGTCGATCGAATGGGTGAACGGGGCCATCGAGGAGATCCGGGCGTGGGGGCGCTCGAAGGATGTCGCGGTGGACGTCGACGAGGTGCGGCTCCTGTGCGACTACGCCAGCGACTACCTGGACGTCAGCGAGCTCTCCGACTTCACGCCCGGCACGTTCGAGCACCTGCTGCTCGACATCTACCCGCGCAAGGTCATCGCCCCGCCCGAGAGCGCGGCGGAGACCGTCGCGGCGGCGCGCACGCTCGTCGACTTCCTGCTCGACAGCGGCGAGATCGGCGCCAAGATGGCCACCCGCATGCGGGCGAAGATCGACGAGATCGCGCCCCAGATGCCGGCGGCCCTGGCCGACACCTCCAAGTTCGGCATGGCCAAGAGCATCTTCGGCGCGATGGGCGCCGACGCCGACGCCGACGCGCTCGGCACCGGGGCGTCCCTCTCCCTGGGTGAGGAGGCGGCCGGGACGCAGCACCTGCGGGGCGTCACGGCCGACGACGAGGGGTGCGACTGCCCCGGCTGCTCGCCGCTCCCGCCCGTACGGCTCGCGCCGCCCGGGGAGGTCGCGCGCGCGGCCCGCGAGACCGGCCTGCTCCGGGACGCCCACCTGGTGGTGGCCTGGATGGTGGAGGGCGGCCACACGCCGACGGTCAAGGGGGCCCTGCGCGTCAGGGACGCGGCGCGCGTCACCCGGGAGCTCGGCGTCGCCTCTCCCTCCCTCGCCTGGGAGCTGGCGGTCGCCCTGGAGCTGGCGGAGGTCTCCCGCGCGGGGGTGACGGCGGCGCCGGGCTTCCGGCCGCCGGCCTCCCGCGACGACGGCGAGGTGCTGGAGCTCTGGGCGGGCACCGTGGCGTTCCTCACCGGCGGCCCGGCGGCGGAGGTCACCGGTTCCGTCCAGGTCGACCGGGAGCTCTACGCGATCCACGAGCTGCTCTACCGGCTGCGGGCGCCCATGGCCGTCCTGGCGGTGCGCGAGCACCTCGACGAGACCTGGGCGGACGACCGCCCCGGGGAGGCCCCCGGCGAGCTGGAAGCGGCGCTCGACGTCCTCGGCCGCTGCGGCACGGTCGAGCGCGCGGGGGAGGCCGTCCGGCTGACCCCGCACGGACTGTGGGGGCTGCGCGAGATGTACTCCCGCATGGGCCTCGCCGCGCCCGTCGCCCCCGACCCCGCCGAGGGAGACGCCGAGGGCCTCGTGGCGGGCCTGCTGGCGGGCGTGTCCGCCGAGCAGGCCGAGCGGGACATAGACGGGTGGCTGGAGCGGCGCTCCCCGGCCGAGGCGGCGCGGGAGCTGTTCGCCGCCGTGAAAGGGGGGACGGCGGTCGCGCGCGGGGTCGCCGTCACGGTCGTCGACGGGCTCGGGCCCGAGGCGGCCCCGGCCGTACGGCCGTTCCTGGACGACCCGGAGCTGCGCCCGCACGTCGTCCACTGGCTGGCCTCCCACGGCCTGAGCGCGCCCGTCCTGACGCCCGAGGAGGTCCTGTGGGTCAGCGTCGACATGCTGGCCCTGGCCATGCCGGGCGCCGAGGACGACCCTGAGGAGTTCGCAGGGAGCCTCGCCGCCGCGGGGCCTCCGGCCCATGTCATCGAGGAGATGTGGCGGGTCGAGCACCCCGACGTCGCCGAGGTGCTCGACCTCCTCGGCCGCCACCTGCCCGATCGCAACCTCGCCAAGGCCGCACGCAAGGCGGCGTTCAAGGCGCGCTCCCGTGGCATTCACTGAGTGGTCTCGGTCAACGTCCGCAGTCCGTCATCGGCTGTGGCTGGTGTGGAGTAAGTTGCCTGAATGGCCAACAGCGGGAACGGCGGCATCTTCGATCTTGGAGAGCTGCGCAACCTCATCGACGAGCTGGGAAGCGTGTCCGGCGAGGAGCGTGAGGCGCTGCTCGCCGAGATGGCGGGCGGCGACGAAGATTGCGACTGCGGCGAGTGCGAGAGCGAGGTGCTGAGCTTCCCGCCCGTCGAGATCGCGTCCTCTGCCGAGCTCGCCGAGGCGGTCCTTTCCGTGCCGCTCGTGAGAGACGCCCGGCTGCTCGCCGCGTGGACCGGCACCCGTGAGGTGACGGGCGAGGGGCTGCTGCTCGCCGCCGACGCCCGCGAGGCCGCGGCGGAGCTCGGCGTCGGCGACGACCGGTTGCGCCTGGCCTGGATCGTCGCCGTCAACACCGGCCTGCTCCGCGTCGTCCGCACCGGCGTCTCCGCCGGGCCCGGCCTGCCTTCCGACCTGATGGAGTTCTGGGACGGTGTGGTCATGGACGTGCTCGACCGCACCGAGGAGGGGCTCACGGGTTCGGCGGTGGCCGACGAGCACCTCACCGAGATGCTCGCCACGATCTACGCCACCAGCGACGGCATCACCTACGCCGCCCTGGTCGAGGGCATGCTCCAGGCCCACGAGATCGGCTGCGAGGCGCGTGCCCCCGAGATGCGGCGGCTGCGCGAGAAGCTTCCCGCCGAGCTCGACGTGGCCCTCGACCTCCTGCGCTACTGCGGGCTCTTCGAGCGCACGGCCGACAGCGTCCGCCTGACCCCGCTCGGCGTGTGGGCCGTGCGGCAAGATCTGCTGCGCGAGGGCCACGACGCGCCGCTGCTGTCGGAGATCGCCGGGTTCGCCGAGCTCAGCGCCGCCGAGTTGGTCGACGCGATGCTGTCGGGCGAGGCGCCGTCGAGCGCCCCGATGCTCTGGGTCGAGCGCCGCGTTCCCGAGGACGCCGCCCGTGAGCTGATCAAGGTCGCGGCGTCCGGCACCGCCGGGCAGCGCGGCGTGATCGGCACGGTCCTTGAGGAGATGGGGCCGGAGGCCGAGCCCGCGATGCGCGAGGCGCTGGCCGAGCCCTCGATGTGGCGGCACGCGGCCGTCTGGCTCGGTGTGCGCGACCTGGACGCTCCCGCCCTCACCGAGGACGACGGCACCTGGCTCGCGGTCGACACGCTGGCGACGCTGCTGCACATCCCCGACGCCCACGAGGCGATGGGCGAGTTCGAGGCGCTGGAGGCCGGAGACGAGCTGCTGCGCCTGGTGGAGGACATGAGCCGCAGCGGCCACCCCGACGCCATCGCCGTCCTTGAGCTGCTCGGCGCCCACCACCCGGACCCCGCGGTGGCCAAGGCGTCACGCAAGGCGGCCATGAAGGCACGGTCCCGCTGATCACGGCCGGGCGTGGCCGTGGGCGGGCGGGGCGTCGCTCCGGGCCTACGGCGGGCGGGGCATGGCTGCGGGCCCGCGGCGCGTGGCGGGCCCGACCGCAAACGCCGCGTTCCCGGCGAGCCATAAACTAGGGGGACCTTCAATTCGTGATGTGAACGGAGTTGTCCGTGGCAATTCAGTCGATCCGCCTGTTCGGCGATCCGGTGCTGCGCACCCCCGCGGAGCCGGTCAGGGATTTCGACAAGGAGCTGCGCAAGCTCGTCAAGGACCTCACCGACACCATGATGGACGCGCCGGGGGCGGGGCTCGCCGCGCCCCAGATCGGCGTGGGCCTGCGTGTCTTCACCTACTACGTCGACGACACGCTCGGCCATCTGATCAACCCCACCCTCGATCTGTCGGACGAGAAGGACGAGGAGGGCGAGGAGGGCTGCCTGTCCTTCCCGGGCCTCGCCTTCCCGACGCCGCGCGCGATCCGCGCCGTGGCCAAGGGGCTCGACATGCACGGTGAGCCCGTCACGATCGAGGGCACCGACCTGCTGGCCCGGTGCGTGCAGCACGAGACCGACCACCTCGACGGCGTGCTGTTCATCGACCGCATGGACCCCAAGCAGCGCAAGCTGGCGATGAAGGCGATCCGCGAGGCCGAGTGGAGCGGCCTTTCGGCTCCCGCGGTCAAGTTCTCGCCGCACGCCACTCAAGGGAAGGCCCTCTAGCACCGTGCGCCTCGTCTTCGCCGGAACCCCGGAAACCGCCCTGCCGTCGCTCCGGGCGCTGCTCGACTCGCCCCGGCACGAGGTGGTGGCCGTGGTGACCCGGCCGGACGCCCAGTCGGGGCGGGGCCGCAAGGTCCACTCCAGCCCCGTGGCGGAGCTGGCCGAGTCCGCCGGGGTCGAGGTGCTCAGGCCGGCCAAGGCGGGTGACCCGCAGTTCCTCGACAGGCTCAGGCAGATCGAGCCCGACTGCTGCCCGGTGGTCGCCTACGGCGCGCTGCTGCCTCAGGCGGCGCTCGACATCCCGCGCCACGGCTGGATCAACCTGCACTTCTCGCTGCTGCCCGCGTGGCGGGGCGCCGCTCCCGTGCAGCACGCCGTGCTGCACGGCGACCCCATCACCGGGGCCGCGACGTTCCAGATCGTCAAGGAGCTCGACGCCGGGCCCGTCTACGGCGTCGTGACCGAGGAGATCAGGCCCACCGACACCAGCGGCGAGCTGCTGGCCCGCCTCGCCGAGTCGGGCGCCGGGCTGCTCGCGGCGACGCTCGACGGCGTGCAGGACGGCAAGCTGGACGCCCGCCCGCAGCCCGCCGACGGCATCAGCTACGCCCACAAGATCGACGTGGTCGACGCCCGGGTCGACTGGACGGCGCCCGCGATGCGCGTCGACCGGCTCGTCCGAGCCTGCACGCCCGCTCCGGGCGCCTGGGCCGAGTTCCGCGGCGGGCGGCTCAAGCTCGGCCCCGTCCGGCCGGTGCAGGACGCCACGGCGCTGGTCCCCGGCGTGGGGACGCTCGCGCCCGGCGAGATCGCCGTCGCCAAGAACACCGTCCTGGTGGGCACCGCGAGCCACCCGGTGCTGCTCGGCGAGGTCCAGCCGCAGGGCAAGCGCCAGATGACGGCCGGCGAGTGGGCACGCGGTGCCCGCGTCGAGGCCGGCGACCGGCTCGGCTGACCCGGACATGGGCGGACGCGAAGCTGGTGGGGATCGGGCAGACCGGTCGGACATGACTACGGGGGAAATGTGACGCCGGGGGACAGACAGGCGGGCCGGTCGAAGAACGGGGGCCGTGCCCACGGGAAGCGGCCGAAGCCGGTGCGCGACGAGGCGCGCAACGTCGCCTACGATCTCCTGCGGGCCGTCGACGAGCGCGACGCCTACGCCAACCTGCTGATGCCCACGCTGCTGCGCGAGCGCGGCCTGGCCGGGCGGGACGCCGCGCTGGCGACCGAGCTGGCCTACGGCACCCTGCGCGGCCTCGGCACCTACGACGAGATCATCGCGGCGTGCAGCGACCGGCCCCCCGAGGAGATCGACCCTCCGCTGCTCGACGCCATCCGCATCGGCGTCCACCAGCTCCTGAAGACCCGGGTGCCCCCGCACGCCGCCGTCAGCGCGACCGTCGACCTCGTACGGCTGCGCATCGGCGTGGGCGCCTCCAAGTTCGCCAACGCGATCCTGCGCAAGGTCGCCACCAGGGACTTCCACCAGTGGCTGCCCATCGTGGCCCCGAGCTTCGAGGACGACCCGATCGGCCATCTCGCCGTCGCCCACAGCCACCCCCGGTGGATCACCTCGGCGCTCCGTGACGCCGTGGGGGGCGACGCCGAGGAGACCGCCGCGCTGCTCGCCGCCGACAACGAGCGTCCGGGGGTGACCCTGGTCGCCTGGCCGGGGCGCAGCACGGTCGGCGAGCTGGTCGACGGGGGCGCCGTCCCCGCGCGCTACTCGCCGTACGCGGCCTATCTGCCCGAGGGCGACCCGGCCTCGATCGAGGCGGTGTCGCAGGGCCGCGCGGCCGTCCAGGACGAGGCCAGCCAGCTTGTGGCCCTGGCCCTGACGCGGGTGCCGGTGGAGGGTTCCGACCGCCTGTGGCTCGACATGTGCGCCGGCCCGGGGGGCAAGGCGGGGCTGCTCGACGCGCTCGCCATCCAGGACGGGCGCCACCTGCTGGCCTCCGACCAGCGGTTCCACCGCGCCAGGCTGGTGTGGAAGGCGACGCGCAGGGCCGGGGTCGTCACCGCCGACGGCACCGAGCCCGCCTGGCGGGCCTCGGCGTTCGACCGGGTGCTGGTGGACGCGCCGTGTACGGGTCTCGGCGCTCTGCGCCGTCGTCCCGAGGCGCGCTGGCGGCGCTCCCCCGAGAGCGTGCCGGAGCTGGCCGCGCTCCAGCGCCGCCTGCTCGGCTCGGCCCTGGACGCCGCCCGGCCGGGCGGCGTCGTGGCCTACGTCACCTGCTCGCCGCACCTGGCCGAGACCCAGGCCGTGGTCGGCGACGTGGCGAAACGCCGCAGCGACGTGGAGATCCTCGACGCCCCCGCGTTCCTGGACGAGGTCGACCATCTCGGCGACGGGCCGTACGCCCAGTTCTGGCCGCACCACCACGGCACCGACGCGATGTTCCTGGCCCTGCTCCGCAAGGGGTCCTGACCGGCGCTCCTCGCCGGGGCGGTGGCGAGCAGTGATGATCGTACAAAGTGGAAGGGGCGACATGTCATATCCGGAGCCGACGTACTTCGCCGCCGAGGGCGAAGTCAGCGCGACGTACCGGCGTGCCGGGCACGCGGCCGAGCTGACCATCGGCCAGGGCGGCACGGAGGTCAGCTACCTGGCCACCGGCGCGACGACGAACGGCCAGTTCGGCCTGTACCGGTGGGACATGGGCCCGAAGCCCAGCGGGCCGAGCGCCCACTTCCACCGCACGATGTCGGAGTCGTTCTACGTCCTGTCCGGGACGATCCGCCTCTACAACGGCGACACGTGGATCGAGGCGACCCCGGGCGACTTCCTGCACGTGCCGGAGGGCGGTGTCCACGCGTTCCGCAACGAGTCGGGTGAGCCCGCGTCGATGCTGCTGCACTTCGCTCCGGGCGCGCCGCGCGAGGCCTACTTCGAGGAGCTCGCCGAGATCGCCGCCACCGGCCGCGGCCTGACCCCCGAAGAGTGGACCGACCTCTACCTACGCCACGACCAGTACATGGTCTGACCCGGGTGGCGACGGGGACGAGGCCCGCGAGATCCCCGTGCCCCGCCGCCTGGTCATCCGGCAGAGCACCGCCGGAGGACGTGACCGGGCGCGGACGTCCTAGACTGCGGCATCATGGCCGTACAGATTTCACCAAGCATCCTCACCGCCGACTTCGCCCGACTGGCGGACGTGGCCGCCAAGGTCGCGGGCGTGGCCGACTGGCTGCACGTCGACGTGATGGACAACCACTTCGTGCCCAACCTCACCATCGGGCTGCCGGTGGTCGAGTCGCTGCTCAAGGCGACCGACCTGCCGCTCGACTGCCACTTGATGATCGAGGACCCTGACCGCTGGGCCCCCGCCTACGCCGAGGCGGGGGCGGGCAGCGTCACGATCCACGCCGAGGCCGCCAAGGCCCCGGTGCGGACCCTGCGCCAGATCAGGTCCGCCGGCGCGAGGGCGGGGTTCGCCCTGAACCCGGGCACGGCGGTCCAGGACTACGAGGACCTGCTCAGCGAGATCGACATGCTCCTGGTGATGACCGTCGAGCCCGGGTTCGGCGGGCAGTCCTTTCTCGACATCATGCTCCCGAAGATCCGCAAGGCGCACGAGCTGATCGGCAAGCACGGCGGCGAGATCTGGCTCCAGGTGGACGGCGGGGTCTCGGCCAAGACCATCGAGCGCTGCGCCGAGGCCGGCGCCGACGTGTTCGTCGCCGGCAACGCGGTCTACGGCTCCGACGACCCGGCGAGGGCCGTACAGGACCTCCGCGCCCAGGCCGAGCGCGCGCTCTAGCGCCGGACCGCCTGCCTTCGCCGCGTCTCCCTTTCCCCTCGCCGCGATGCGGTGGGGATCCAAGCCAGGGCGGGGAGAGCCCCTGGGTTCTCCCCGCCCTGATGCGCACCGGCCCGAGCCCTGCCGTGAGCGGGGCCCGGGCCGGTGGGCCTAGCCGCGCAGTCGTGCGATCAGGGCTTCCGCGTCGCGGACGAGCACGTCGCGTACATCCGGGTCGGTCACCTTCTGCGGGTCACGGGCGAACTCCGTGAACTGGTCCAGCTTCTTGATCGCCTTGGCGGGCGCGTCCTTGCCCGCCTGCTTCTCGGCCTCCTTGAGTTGCGCCGCGAGCGAGCCGCTGTGCACCTTTCCCGCCGCACTGAAGGCGTCAAGGAGAGCGCCGAGGTCGGTGAAGGAGGTCGTGACCTCGAACGTGACGGTCTGCTTGGTGGTCTGCCCTGCCTTGTCCTTCGCTGTGACGGTCAGCGTGTGCCGGCCGAGCGCCAGTTTCCACAGGGCGAGCGGCTGCCCGGAGACGACCGCCTTGTCGTCGATCGTCGCCGTCACGCTCGCCACGCCCGAGGTCGCGTCGGACGCCGAGAAGACGGGCGTGACCGAGGCCGAGTCGCCGTACTGCCTGGCCTCCACCCCGCTCACCGACAGCGCCGGGGCGGTCTTGTCGATCCGCACCGTGATGGTGCCGACCTGCGAGACGTTGCCGCCGTTGTCGGTCGCCCGGTAGCGCACCTCGGTCGTGCCCTCGGTGCTCAGGGTGACCGGGTTGTTGGCGTTCGACCAGGTCGTGCCGCCGTTGAGCGAATACTGACGGCTCGACACCGTGCCGTTGTCGGTGGCGGTGACCGTCAGCGTGACGTTGCCGGTGTACCAGCCGTTCTCGCCGCCGGGCTGGGCCGGGTTGAGCGTCGCCGAGACCGTCGGCGGCGTCTTGTCGGCGGCGCCGTCGCCCACGAAGGTGAACGCGTCGACGTCGACGCCGCCCGTCGAGGTGACGTACAGCTTGCCGCTGCCCGTGGGGGCGTTCGGCAGCCCGGTGGTGACCGTCTGCCAGCCCGTCCCCGCGGGCACCGTGACGGTCGCGAACGGCGCGGCCGCCGGGGAGTTCCAGCGCAGCGACAGCGTGCCCGCGCCGGAGGCCTGCGTCTTCACCGACGTGATGCCGGCGAGGTTCACCGGGTCATAGGCGATCCAGTCCCCGGCGTCGAACGAGGTGATCTTGCTCAGCCCGGACGCGGTCTCGTCCGGGGTCCTGGTGACGCCGCTGAGGGCGTCGGCGTGCTCGGCCTGCATGAGCTTGGGGTTGAGGATGAGCGTCGTGTCGCCGAGCGCGCCGGGGATGCCGTTGGCGCCGTTGTCCCGGTAGCTCACCACGACGACGCCGAAGATGTTCTCGGTCACGCCGTGGTCGGGCGCGTCCGCGGGCGTGGCCCACGCGCCCGTACAGCCGGTGCCGGTGGTGATCGGGTGGGCGTGGGTGTCGTGGCCGAGGCCGAACGTCCACTGCACCCTGCCGCAGACGGGGCTGTTCCCGTCCTCCTCGTCGGTGACCTCCACGCGGAACGGCACGGCGTTGCCCCAGTCGATGAACGCGCCGTCGCCGGGAGTGGCGATGGTCACCTTCGGCGCGGTGTTGCCCACGCTGATCTCGATGGTGGTCAGCCCGAACTTGCCCTGCGCGTCGGTCACCCGCAGCCGGGCGATGTACTGGCCGAGCTTGTCGTAGGTGTGCGAGGCGGTGACGCCCGTGGCGTCGAAGGAGCCGTTGCCGTCGAAGTCCCACTCGTAGGTCAGCTGGCCCGGCTCGGTGTCGGTGGACGCCGCGCCGCTGAACCCGACGGTGAGGGGAGCGGTGCTGCTGGACCGCTTGTCGACGGCGATCTTCGCCTGGGGCGACTTGTTCCCCGGCGTGTAGTCGATGCGGTACAGGCCCGCCTCGGGGTTCTCGCGGAAGAAGCCGTTGCCGTAGTCGAGCACGTACAGCGAGCCGTCGGGGCCGAACTCGATGTCCATCGGGCTGTCGGTGATGGGCATCGCCATCTTCTTCAGCTCGCTGTTCGGCAGGAACTGCTCGATCGCGGTGACCGGCCCGTCCGAGCCCGTCACGGTGAACGCGGCCAGGTAGTCCTGCGAGAACTCCGCGAAGAAGAACTTCTTGTCCCAGTACTGCGGGAACTTGGTGGGCGAGGGGTTGTCCGCGTCGTAGTGGTAGACCGGGCCGCCCATCGGGCCCTGGCCGTTCTGCTGCAGGTCGAAGTCGGTGAGCCCGGCCCACTCGGCGGGCTGGTGGGTGTTGTTGTCGCCGTAGTACAGGTCCGCCGGCGTCGCGGGCGGCAGCTTGTCCAGGCCGGAGTTCCACCGGGAGGTGTTCGACGGCCCTGCCGCGCAGTCGAACCACTCACGCGGCGTGGCGGTGGCGAAGTTCCAGTTGTTGTAGTTGAAGTTGTCGCCCGTGCAGTACGGCCAGCCGGCGTTCACCGGCTTGGTGATGGGGGTGACGTTCCACTCCACGTACCCCATCGGGCCGCGGGCCGCGTCCGGAGCGCCGGCGTCGGGGCCGTAGTCGCCCCAGGAGACCGTGCCGGTGCCGGGGTCGACGTCCATGCGGAACGGGTTCCGCACGCCCGTCACGAAGATCTCCGGACGGGTCTTCGCGGTCCCCACCGGGAACAGGTTGCCGGCGGGGATCGTGTACGAGCCGTCGGCCCCCACCTTGATCCGGAGGATCTTGCCCCGCAGGTCGTTGCTGTTGCCCGCGCCGCGCCGCGAGTCGAAGCCGGGGTTCATGCCCGGGGCGTCGTTGTTGGGCGCGAAACCGTTGGCCCCGGGGGCGCTCGCCGGGGTGTTGTCACCGGTCGCGAGGTAGAGGTTGCCGTCGTCGTCCCAGTCGAAGTCGCCGGCGACGTGGCAGCACTGCCCGCGCTGCGTCTCGACCTTGATGATGACCTGCTCGGTGGTCAGGTCCAGGGCGTCACCGGTCCACTTGAACCGGGAGAGCTGGTTGTAGCCCTTCCACTGGTTCCAGTACGTCTCGTCGGCGCCGGCGGGCACGGCGTTCGGCGAGGCGCCGGTGGGGGTGGTCTCCGGGTAAGGCGCCGTCATGGTCTTCGGCGCGTAGTAGACGTAGACCCACTTGTTGTCGGCGAAGTCCGGGTCGATCCCGATCGTCTGGAGACCGTCCTCGGAGTTGTTGTAGACCGGGATGGTATTAATGATCTTGGTGATGCCGGTGGCGGGATCGGTCAGCCGGATGTCGCCGGTGCGCGCGGTGTGCAGCACGCGCCTGTCGGGCAGCACCGCCATGTCGATCGGCTCGCCGACGCTCTTGCTGAGGGTGATCTTCTCGTAGCTGGACCACTCGGTCGCGGGGTCGTGCCCCGGGTGCGCGTAGGCGGGGACGGCGCCGGGCGCCGTCAGCGACAGTGCCATGGCGGCCACGACACCGCCGAGCAGGGTACGGGTAAGCTTCAACAGCTGCGCCTCTTCTTCTGGGGGGGCTCAGATAGAGGGCGGGCCGCCACGCGTGCCGCTGCAAGGAGCACGTGGCGGTCCGCCGGGGACCGTCGGGGTTCGCTACCCCCGCAGCGCGGCCATGTTGTCGTAGCTCACCTCGGCGTACTGCAGTGACTGCCCCGGGTTGGCCGTGCCGCCGGGGGCGTTGTCCTGCTCGTACATCGGGTTGTGGGATCCCTTGGCGCCCACGCCCCTGAAGAAGGCGGCGTAGTCGATGTCACCGGTGCCGAAGGGCACCATGTCGTAGCCGTTGCCGGTCGCCGGGTTGGACCTGCCGTCCTTGGCGTGGAACAGCGGGAAGCGCTTGGTGTTCGGCCTGACCACCGACAGCGGGTCGAAGATGTCGGTCTGGACCGAGCCGTCGGGCGCGGTGAACGTACGGTGCTTGTACTGGGCCACGTGCGCCCAGAAGATGTCCATCTCCAGGTGGACGGCCTTGGGGTCGCTGATCTGGAGGAAGTACTCCAGCCTGCGGATGCCCGACGAGCGGGTGGGCCGGCCCTGCGCGTCGAGCGGGCCGCTGTCGAGCAGGAAGCTGTACGCCACGTCGTGGTTGTGAGTGTAGAGCTTGAGCCCGGCGTCGCGGGCGATCGAGCCGAGCGCGTTCCACTTGGCGGCGGCGATGTCCCAGTCGGCCTTGTAGGCGCTGCCCGTGGGGTCGTTGCCCGTCCCCACGTGGTCCATGCCGAGGATGTTGGCGATCTCCAGGTGCTGCTTGAAGCGGTCCAGGTCGGGCTGGGTGAACGGCCACGAGCCCGGGATGTAGCCGTGGTTGCCCTGCGCTTTGAGGCCGTTGTCGTCCAGCCACCCACGCAGCAGTCGGGCGCCGGCGACGCTCTCCAGGTTCGCGCCCCCCTCGGAGTTGGCGTGCTGGGTGTAGCCCGCGAACTCGACCTGCGCGTAGCCGATCCGCCCGAGCTCCTCGAAGACCTTGCGGAAGCCGGAGGCCAGGGGGGTCGAGTTCGGGTCGCGCGAGATCGCGTCCCGGACGGTGTACAGGATGATGCCGCGCCTGGGCGGCGGGATGAGGACGCCGTTCGGGCCGGCGGCCGCGCGGGCCGCGGACCCGAGCCCGCCGACCGCGGTGACGGCGGCCACCGCGGTGACCCCGGTCGTGGCCGCCAGGAACTGACGCCGGTTGAGCCCCAGACCGCGGCGCAGCGCGCCGCCCACCTGGATCTCCTCTTCGTGTGCACTCATTGCGTTGTACTCCCGCCTTGCGCGTGGGTGGTGAAGAACGTGCTGGTCCCCGATGCCGTGGCAGAGCTGGTGGCCGGCTCCTTTCCGTTCCGGACGCAGCGACTCCCTCGGCACTTGTGGCCCCGGTGTGCTGCCGGTCGATGCCGCCGCTCGGCTCACTCCAGCCCCTTGTTACTGTGCGAAGAACTTGGCGTGGAAGTTACGCGGCTTTTGCCGGTTTTGGAAGAAGTTTCGTCATCTCAATTTGGACTTTTCCTCACAGCTGGACAAAGTCCCTGCTTAGACCGGTTTGTCCCTGGTGACCGGATGTGTCGAGGCGAGGCGCGGTGGACCCTCCGGCCGGCCGGGCGGCTCCAGTGTGGACCCTTGCCAGTGGCGGATGTCCTACCTAGGATCCGAAATGTCGCAGTAATGCGCTGTATCACCGCGATGATGGAGATCTGCCGTGCGCCTTGTCGATGGCCGACCGGCCGTGGACCCGCGGCTAGGCGTGCGCGGCGAACACGTGGTCGCTGATCAGGCGGGTCGCCCCGAGGACGCCCGCGGTGTCCCCCAGCTCGGACAGCACGATGGGGAGGTTCCCCGTGGCCAGGGGCAGAGACCGCTGGTAGACGACGCTGCGGACCTGGGCGAGCAGCACGTGGCCGAGCCCGGCCACCCCGCCCGCGATGATCACCAGGCCGGGGTTGAAGAAGCTCACCAGGCTCGCGAGCACCCTGCCGACCCGCCGGCCCCCGTCACGGACCATGCTCAGCGCCATCGCGTCGCCCGCGACGGCCCCCGCCCCGACGTCCTCCGCCGTGAGCGCGCCCCTCTCGGCGAGCAGCGCGGTGAGGAACGCGGAACGGCCGGACCGCCCCGCCGCGAGGGCGTCCCTGGCCAGGGCGGCGCCTCCGAAGTAGGCCTCCAGGCAGCCGGTGTTGCCGCAGGCGCACATGGGGCCGTGGTCGTCGACCTGGATGTGCCCGATGTCGCCCGCGCTGCCGGTCACCCCGTGGTAGATCTGGCCGTCGACCACGATGCCGCACCCGATGCCGGTCCCGATCTTCACGAGGAGGAAGTCGTCCACCGACCTGGCGAGCCCGGCGTGCAGCTCGCCGAGCGCCATGATGTTCACGTCGTTGTCGACGAGCACGGGACAGCCGAGCTCCTCGCTCATCGCCTCCCGCACCGGGTAGCGGTCCCAGCCGGGCATGATCGGGGGCGCCACCGGCACGCCCTCGGGGAAGCTGACCGGACCCGGCAGGCCGACGCCTGTGCCGTGGATCTCGCCGGCGATGCCCCTGGCCCGCAGCTTGTCCAGCAGCTCCCGGGCCTGGGCGAGGACGGCGGCCGGGCCCTCGCGGATGTCCGCCGGGGCGGACAGGTGCCCGAGCACCTCCAGCTCGCCGTTGGTCACCGCCACGTCGATCGACGTGGCGCCGATGTCGATGCCGGCGAACCGCAGGTCCGACGCGATGCGCACGATGCCGGAGCGCCGGCCGCCACGGGAGGCCGCCAGCCCGGCGGGCTCCACGAGCCCGAGATCGGCGAGCCGGTCGAGCTCCACGGCCAGCTTCGACCGGGAGAGCCGGACGACGTCGCCGAGCTCGGCGCGCGAGCGTGGGCCCTCTCCGCGCAGGAGCAGGAGGAGCCGCGACTGATGGATGTTTTCGGGGCGAGCTGTCATTCGCCGGACGCGCCCTCCAGGTCGGGGACTGCGCGAGTGAGGATGGCTACCTACGCGGGCACCGCGCGAAGTTCTGCCGCATAGTACCCCTTCTTCCTCTCACTGGACAAAGTCCGGTCAGACCAGGCCTCCGGTGGCGAGGATGTTCTGCCCGGTCACCCAGCGGCCGTCGGGACCGGCGAGGAACGCCACGACGTCGGCCACGTCCGAGGGCTGCCCGACGCGGCGGAGCGGGGTGATCGCGGAGACCATGCGCAGCCGGTCGGCCGGATTGGTGGCCCGCAGCAGGTCGGTGTCGGTGGCGCCGGGGGAGACGGTGTTCACGGTGACGCCGCGCGGGCCGAGCTCCTGCGCCGCGACGGCGGTGAGCTGCTCAAGCGCCCCCTTGCTGGCGGCGTACGGCGCGATGCCGGGCGCCGGGCGGGCGGTGTTGAGGGTGGAGATGTTGACGATGCGGCCCCCGTCGCGCAGGTGCCTCGCGGCGTACCGGATGATGACGAAGGCCGACCTCGCGTTGACCGTCATGACGCGGTCGAACAGCTCGTCGCCGGTCTCGGCGATGGGGGCCGGGGTGAAGGTCGCGGCGGCGTTGTTGACGACGATGTCGAGGGCTCCGAGAAGCTCGGCGGCCCTCTCCATCACCCGCTCGGCGGATCCTGGCTCGCCCAGGTCGGCCTGGATCCCGTGGGCCGCGCCGTCCTCGGCCTTCACCGTCTCCTCGACCTCCGCCGCGGCCCCGGCGTTGCTCGCGTACGTGAACACGACCTCGGCGCCGTCGCGGGCGAGCCGTTCCACGATCGCCCTGCCGATGCCCCGGGACCCTCCGGTGACGACGGCCATCTTCCCCTGAAGCGCTGCCACTGCTGCCTCCACCCTCGTTCGCCTGTCACGGGCCTGGCTCGAACCTATGGCGTCGCGACGATCAGTGCCAGGGGAGGAGGCGGACGCGGTCAGGCGAGCGCCGGGTCCAGGACGATCTCCTTCTCGCCGTGGGTGGTGGGCTCCTCGGGGAAGTGGCAGGCGGTGAGGTGACCCTCGCGGTTGCCGCCGATCTGGATCAGCGGCGGCTCCTCGGCCGCGCACTTCTCCTTGGCCTTCCAGCACCGCGTGCGGAACCGGCAGCCGGACGGCGGGTCGATCGGCGAGGGCACGTCCCCGGCCAGGCGGATCCGCTCGGTCGCGACGCCCTCCTCGGGCACCGCCACCTCGGGCACGGCGGACAGCAGCGCGTGGGTGTAGGGGTGGCGGGGCCGCTCGTAGATCGAATCCCGGTCGCCGACCTCGACGATCTTGCCGAGGTACATCACGGCCACGCGCTGGGAGACGTGCCGTACCACCGCGAGGTCGTGGGCGATGAACAGGAACGCGATGCCGAGGTCGCGCTGGAGCTGCTGCAGGAGGTTGACCACCTGGGCCTGGATGGACACGTCCAGCGCGGACACCGGCTCGTCGGCCACGATGAGCTTGGGAGACAGGGCCAGCGCGCGGGCGACGCCGATGCGCTGCCGCTGTCCTCCGGAGAACTCGTGGGGGAACCGGTTGTAGTGCTCGGGGTTGAGGCCGACGATCTCCAGCAGCTCCTGGACGCGCTTCTGCCGCCCGCCTTCGGGCTGGATCCCGTTGACCTCCATGGGCCCGCTGATGATCGTGCCCACGGTGTGACGCGGGTTCAGCGACGAGTACGGGTCCTGGAAGATCATCTGGATCTCGGAGCGGATCGGCTTCAGCTCGCGGCGGCTGGCGTGGCTGATGTCGTTGCCACGGTAGCGGATCGTGCCGGCCGTCGGTTCGAGCAGCCGGGCGACCAGGCGGCCGGTGGTGGACTTGCCGCAACCCGACTCGCCCACCAGGCCGAGGGCCTCGCCGGCCCCCACGGTCAGGTCGATGCCGTCCACGGCGTGCACGCGCCCGACCTGGCGCTTGAAGACCATCCCGCCCATGACGGGGAAGTGCTTGGTCAGGCCGGACAGCTCCAGCAGAGTCTCGGTCACAGTCGTTCCTTGATGGTGCCGTCGAAGATTTCCCGCTTCTGCGCGAGCGTCAGGTAGCAGGCGTCCCTGTGTCCCTCCGCCGGGGACAGCTCGGGCCGCTCGCGGGCGCACAGATCGGAACCGACCACCTGGCGGTAGTCGCACCGGGGGTGGAAGGGACAGCCCGGAGGGGGGTTGAGCAGGCTGGGCGGCGTGCCGCGCACGGGCAGCAGCGGAAGGTCCACGTTGGAGTTCAGCTTCGGCATCGAGCCGAGCAGGCCCCAGGTGTAGGGATGGTGCGGCTCGCGCAGCACCTGCTGGACGCTGCCCTGCTCGACCGACCGCCCCGCGTACATCACCAGCACGTTGTGCGCGGTCTTGGCCACCACGCCGAGATCGTGGGTGATCAGGATGATGGAGGTGCCGAAGTCCTGCTGGAGGTCATTGAGCAGGTCGAGGATCTGCGCCTGCACGGTGACGTCCAGGGCGGTCGTCGGCTCGTCGGCGATGAGCAGGTCCGGGTCGCACACCAGCGACATGGCGATCATGACGCGCTGGCGCATGCCGCCGGAGAACTGGTGGGGGTAGTCGTCCACCCGGGTCTTGGCGTGGGGGATGCCCACCCGCTCCAGCATCTCGACGGCCCGTGCCCGGGCGTCCTTCTTGCTGGCGCCCTTGTGCTTGCGGTAGACCTCGGAGATCTGCCGGCCGACCGTGTGGTACGGCGACAGCGAGGTCAGCGGGTCCTGGAAGATCATGGCGACCCGGTTGCCGCGGAGCTTCTCCATCGTGGCGCGGTCGGCGCCGATGAGCTCCTGGTCCTCCAGCCAGATCTCCCCGCCCATCTTGGTGTGGGCCGGGTCGTGCAGGCCGAGGATCGCCAGGTTGGAGACCGACTTGCCCGACCCGGACTCGCCCACGATGCCGAGGGTGGTGCCCTTCTCCAGGTCGAACGAGAGGCCGTCCACCGCGTGGACGACGCCGTCCTCGGTGCTGAACTCCACCGAAAGGTCGCGGACCGACAGGAACGGCCCGGGACCACGCGGTGCAACGGGCTCGCGGTCCCAGGTGACGGTGGTCACTTGCTGCTCCTCGGAGTCGTACGTGTGCGCATGGCCGGTCAGCCCAGCCTGACGCGCGGGTCGATGAAGGCGTAAAGGATGTCCACCACGATGTTCAGCAACACGATCGCGAACGCTCCCACCAGGGTGACACCGAGAAGCATGGGCAGGTCGGTGTTCTGCACGGCGCGTACGGCCAGTTCGCCGATGCCGTGCAGCGTGAACGTCTGCTCGGTGATGATCGCGCCGCCGAGGAGGGTGGCGAGGTCCACGCCGAAGATGGTGACGATGGGGATCATCGCGCCACGCCAGGCGAACCGGAGGAAGACCGTGCGGCTCGACATGCCCTTGGCCCGCGCCGTGCGCACGTAGTCCTCGGCGAGCTGCTCCACCATCACCGACCTGGTCATGCGGGTGTAGTTGGCGGTGAAGATGATCGACAGCACGACCCACGGGATCAGCAGGTGGATGAACCACCCGAGCGGGTCCTCGGTGAACGGGACGTACGAGGGGCGCGGTAGCAGGCCGAGGCTGTCCACGATGAAGAAGACCAGGATGGGCCCGATGAAGTAGATCTGCAGCGAGGCGCCGACCACCGACGACGTGCTGGCGATCTTGTCGAGCGGCTTCCCCTGCTGCCAGGCCGCGATCATGCCGGTGACGATGCCGAAGCTCAGGAGCACGGCCGCCGCGCCGATGGTCACCGAGAGGGTGACGGGGAAGCGGTCGATGATGGCCGAGAAGACGGGCTCCTGGGTGGCGAACGAGTAACCGAGGCAGGGCGCGAAGCACTCGCCGAACTGCACGAGGTCGCGCCCGGCGAAGATGCCGATCAACCAGTGCCAGTACTGCAGGAACAGCGGCTCGTCCATGCCCAGGTTGTGGCGGATCAGCGCGAGGTTCTGGGGTGGGCAGATCTTCCCGCAGAAGGCCCGGGCGGGGTCGCGGGGGATCGCGTAGAAAAGGAAGAACGTGACGGCACTGATGATCAGCAGGATCACGACTGCGCCGATGAGTCGACGGACGAAAAACCGGAACATGGCCTCGGGCTTCTTCTCCTGCTGGGTGGGACTGAGAGCCGCCGTCCGGGCCGGGGCCCGGACGGCGGCGAATCTGTGACTACTTGACGTAGACGTTCGTCGGCGACTGCTCGCCGTCGAGCGCGCTGAACTCCACGCCGCCGAGGCCGGAGCCGTACAGACCGAAGTAGGTCTGGTAGTACTCGGGCACGATGGCGGCCTGCTCCATGATCTTCCTGTCGAGCGCGGCCCAGGCCTTGCCCGCCTCGGCCGCGTCGGTGATGGCGTTCGCGGCGTCGATCCCCTCGTTGATCTCAGGGACGTTGAGGTGGCTGTAGTTCGAGGCGTTGTCGGCGATCAGACGGCCGTCGAACAGCGGCTGGATCGCGGTAGAACCGGTCGGCCAGTCGGCCGCCCAGCCGCCCCAGTAGATGTCGAACTTGTTGTCCTTCGGGCCGATGGCGTCGTAGAAGGTCGCCGGGTTGAGCGGCTTGGCCACGACGTTGAAGCCGGCCTTGGTCAGCGCGTCCTTGATGGCGACGGTGATCTTCTCCTGCGTCGGCGTCTGGTTGTAGGCGTAGACGACCGTCGGGTTCGGCTCACCGGCCTCCTTCAGCAGCGCCTTGGCGGCCTCGGGGTCGCCGGTCGGCTTGGCCAGCGTGCCGTACAGGTCGAAGGCCTCGTAGCCGAGGACCGTCGGGCTCATCACCGTGGTGGCGATCTTGCCGGTGTTGACCTCACCGCCCGAGATCAGCTGAAGCTGCTTGGCCGGCCAGGCCTTGATGATCGCCTGGCGGACCTTCACGTTCGTGATCCGCTTGGTGTTGATGTTGTAGAAGGTGGTGAAAGGCGTCAGACCCTGGATCGAGCGCTTCATGGCTTCGGCGTTGTCCAGCACCTCCTGCACCCGCTCGGCCGCGATGGCGTTGTGGAACGTCATCGCGGTCTTGTCCGGCCCGGAGTCCGCGAGGAAGCGCTCGGTGGAGTTCTGCGACTGGACGCCGAACTCCATGTGCCACTTGTCGGGGTAGGCGTTGCGGATCGGGTCGGTCTTCGGGTCCCAGTTCGGGTTGCGCACGAGGTCCAGGGACTTGTCGGTCACATGGCTCTCGATCTGGTACGGCCCGGAGGAGAAGGGCTTCTTGTCGTACTTCTCCTTGGTGTCCTGCGCCTTGGGCACCACTCCGTAGCCGGTCATGGCGACGGTGAAGTTGAAGTCGGGGTGCGCGGACTTCAGGTTGAAGACGACGGTCTTCTCGTCGGGCGTCTCGATCGCGTCCAGCGACTTGCCCTTGTACGGGCCCTCGTACGCCTTGCGGTAGTCGCCGTCGACCAGCCACTGCTGGACGTAGGTCGGGCCCTCGGTGATGAACGGCGCGTACAGGCGCTCCACGCTGTACTTGATGTCAGCCGAGGTGATCGGCGTGCCGTCCTGCCACTTCAGGCCGTCCTTGAGCGTGAACTTCCACGTCTTGCCGCCGTCGGTCGTGGTGCCGGTGTCGGTGGCGAGGTCGCCGACCAGCTTGATGCCGTCGGCGCCGGTGCGGTAGCCGGTCAGCTGCCGGGTGAACAGCTTGGAGACCGTGGCGTTGTAGTTCAGGTAAACGCGGCCCGGGTCGAGGTGCGAGAAGTCGTCACGGTCGATCATGTTGACCGTGCCGCCCGACTTGGCGCCCTCGACCGCGGTGGCCGGCCCCTGCGAGTCCGTGGCCGTGCCGACGACGATGGTGCTGACGGCCGCCTGCGTCGCGGTCGGCGAAGCGGCGGCGCCACCCGACGCGACGGGACCGCCGCCACCGCCCTTGGCGCAACCGGCCAGCGCGAGGGCCCCGGCGGTGAGGATCACCACCGCGGTGGTGGCCCTCCTGGGTGCGAATGTCATATCGACCTTCCTGATCATGTGCTTGCTGTCCTGGTCAGCAGGTCAGCGGGTGGACGGCTATCGCCGGGTCTTGGGGTCGAAGGCGTCCCTCAGGGAGTCTCCGAGCAGGTTGAAGGCGACGACGAAGATCACCATGGACACACCGGGGAAGACCAGGTAGGTGATGTCCTGGTGGTAGACGTTCGAGCCGACCAGGAACATGCGCCCCCAGTCTGGGGTCGGCTCGGTCATGCCGACGCCGAGGAACCCGAGCCCGGCCTCCGCGCCGACGTATAGCGGCAGCGCGAGCGTGGACTGGATGATGATGGGTGTCCAGAGGTTGGGCAGCAGCTCCTTGAAGATGATCCGGAACGGCGAGGCCCCGGTCACCCTGGCCGCCTCGATGAACTCGCGCTCGCGCAGGGAGAGTACCTGCGAGCGGAGAAGGCGGGAGATGGTCGCCCAGCCGAGCACGGTGAGCACCACGCAGATGGAGGCGTAACGCAGCCAGATCGGCGTTTCCTCCTCCGGCGTGACGAACGCCGCCTCGACGACCGGCAGGAACACGATGAGGAACAGCTGGGACGGGAAGGCCAGCAGTGTGTCGATGATCCGGCCGATCACGTAGTCGGTCTTGCCTCCGACGTAGCCCGACCAGATGCCCATCACGACGCCGATGATCGTCGTGACGACCGTGACGACGATCGCGATGGACAGCGACGTGCGGATGCCGTAGACGAGCTGCATGAACACGTCGCGGCCCAGGCCCGGCTCAAGGCCGAACCAGAAGTCGCCGCTGACGCCTCCGTTGGGGGCGATCGGGTAGCCGTAGTCGTTGAGCAGTCCCGGCGCGTTCTGGCCGTAGGTGGTGTACGGGTCCTTGCCGTACAGCCACGAGATCACCGGTGCGAGGATCGCGACCAGGAAGAAGAAGGCCACGATCGCGGCTGACACCACCCCGGTGCGGTCACGGCGAAATCGCCGCCACATGAGCTGAGCGGGGGAGCGGCCCACGAGGGGGGAGCCGTCCGCGCCGGCCGTCGCGGCAGGGACGGCGTCGACGGGGTCGGAACCAGCCTCGGTCGCGGCCTGTGAGGGGAGAGTCATTGTGCGGGTGCCACCAGAGATCGATCGCAGTAAATCGTGACTTGAGGGAACCTTGGCAATTTATTACCCGCGGGTCAATGTCCGCGACTCATCCTTTACACGATTTCGCCGTTCGTTGTGGAAAGTCAATCAGGTTGTGTCCCTGAACCCATTGACCTGCGCCGATGTCGTGGGACACACTACCGAATGCTCGCATTTTGAATTGTCACGATTCTGTGACACAAGCATGACATCGCCATGACGGAATCGCCCGATTACCCGCCAACCACGCAAATGGGTGCGGATGTGGGTGCCGAGTGGTAATGCCCCACTTGCGAAGTTCCCCGGAGATGGCGCGATGGACCATGGCGCTCGCTCCGGCCGTGAGCGCTCCGGCCGTGTCTGGCACCCGGGGCGCCCCACCCCTCCGCGCGTGTCGCTCGACCCCTCTGCGCACGTCGTTCGACGCGCCGCCGCCCGGCTGGGGTCACCCCACCTAGCAAGCGCTTGGTTAAAGTAGGGGGTAATGAGGGTTACGTCCCCTTTGCTGGACATGGCACACTGATAGGCAGAGCAGCGTGCTCCGGGGTCGGTGAAATTCCGAACCGGCGGTGACAGTCCGCGACCCGGCCGAGTCCATCGGCCGGTGGATCCGGTGGAATTCCGGGACCGACGGTTAAAGTCCGGATGGGAGGAAGCGCGCGAGCGTTCGGCGACCCGTCGCCGAACGCCTCCGTGGTGCGTTGTGCCGCACCCGATCACCCCGGGGCCCGCCGTGGCAGCAAAGCTACTGGCGAGTAGGAGGGGCCGGGTGGGCGACCGGACGTCATCATGTGCCGCGCGATCGCACGCGCCGCACCCTCTCCTGCCATCCGTGGCCCTCTCGCGCGCGCCTGCCGCCGTCCTCGCCTCTTCCACGGGTTCCCTTGGTTCCCCTTGCCCCACGGAAGACGCGCGGGTCCTCATGGGTTGCTTCCTCACGCAGGATCCGATCGGCCCGAGCCTCCGGCTCCCCGCACGGCCGCATCGCATAAGGAGCGTTGATGTTCACTGGAATCGTTGAGGAGCTCGGTGAGCTCGCGGGGGTCGAGGTGCTGCCCGACGCGGCGCGCTTCACGATCCGCGGCGAGATCGTCGCCCCCGGCGCCCGTCACGGCGAGTCGATCGCGGTCGACGGGGTCTGCCTGACCGTCGCCGGCGCCGATGGCGACACCTTCACCGCCGACGTGATGAAGGAGACCCTCGACCGCAGCTCTCTCGGGTCCCTCACCCCCGGCACGCGGGTCAACCTCGAACGGGCGGTGCGCGCCGACCAGCGGCTCGGCGGCCACATCGTGCAAGGCCACGTCGACGGCACCGGCGAGGTGCTGTCCCGCGAGCCCGCCGAGCACTGGGAGGTCGTGCGCGTCTCGCTGCCGCCCGGCCTCGGCCGGTACGTGGTCGAGAAGGGGTCGATCGCCGTCGACGGCATCAGCCTGACCGTGGTGAGCGTCGGTGACGCCGAGTTCGCCGTGAGCCTCATCCCCACCACGCTCCAGCTCACCACGCTCGGCATCAAGCGGCCGGGCGATCCGGTGAACCTGGAGGTCGACGTGATCGCCAAGTACGTCGAGAAGCTCGTCGGCGCGCACGTCCCGGGAGCCGCGTCGTGAACTGGACAGAAGCGGGCTTCAGCCTGGCCGGCCAGCACCTGCTCTGGATCGACCTGGCCGGCAACGTCTGCGCGCTCGCGACCGTGTGGCTGGCGATGAGGCGCACCATCTGGACCTGGCCGGTGCAGCTCGTCGGATCGGTGCTGCTGTTCGCCGCCTCCATCGAGGCGCACATCACCGGCAACGCGCTGAAGCAGGCGATGTTCGGCGTGCTCGCCCTCTACGGCTGGGTCCGCTGGGCGCGGGGCACCAAGGAGGGCCAGACGCTGCCCGTACGGCCGGGGAGCACCCGCGAGCGGGTGACGCTGATCGCGGTCATGGTGGTGGCCACCGCGCTGGTCGCCCTCTTCTTCACCGTGACCGGATGGTCGTGGGCCCCGGTCCCGGACGCCTACATCTTCGTCGGCAGCGCCATCGCCACCTACGCCCAGGGCCGGGCGCTGATCGACTTCTGGTGGATCTGGATCGCGGTGGACCTGGTCGGCGTCCCCCTGGCGTTCAGCTCCGGCCTCGTCGTCTCCGGCGTGGTGTACGGCGTCTTCTTCGTCATGGTTCTGCTCGGGATCCGCGAATGGAGGCGGCAGTACAGCCGCCGGCTGGAGGTAGTGACCGCATGAGCGACATCACGCTCGACCCGATCGAGCGCGCGATCAGGGACATCCGCGAGGGCCGTCCCGTCGTCGTCGTGGACGACGAGAACCGCGAGAACGAGGGCGACATCATCTTCGCCGCCTCCAAGGCCACCCCCGAGCTGCTCGCCTTCACCATCCGCTACACCAGCGGCGTGATCTGCGTCCCCATGCTCGGCGAGGACCTCGACCGGCTGGGCCTGCCCCTGATGGTCCACCAGAACCGCGAGCGGCTCCGCACGGCGTACACGATCAGCGTGGACGCCCGCGACGGCGTGACCACCGGCATCTCCGCCGCCGACAGGGCCAAGACCATCCGCACCCTCGCCGACTCGGCCACCGAGCCCTTCGACCTGGTACGTCCCGGCCACATCTTCCCCCTGCGTTACCACAACGGCGGGGTGCTCGCCCGCCGCGGCCACACCGAGGCGGCGGTCGACCTCGCCCGGCTCGCCGGGCTCACCCCCGCCGGCGTGCTCGCGGAGATCGTCAACGACGACGGCACGATGGCGCGGCTGCCGGAGCTGCGCGAGTTCGCCGACGAGCACGACCTCGCGCTCGTCTCCATCGAGCAGCTCGCGGAGTACCGCCGCCGCACCGAGCGCGTGGTCGTCCGGGTCGCGGTCACCGAGATCCCGAACCGGTACGGCCTGTGGCGCGCGTACGGCTTCTCCAGCGGCATCGACGGCGGCGAGCACATGGCCCTGGTCTACGGGGACCTCGGCGACGGCGAGAACATCCTCGTCCGCGCGCACTCGGAGTGCCTGACCGGGGACGTCCTCGGCTCGCTGCGGTGCGACTGCGGGGTGCAGCTCGACCACGCCATGCGCGCGGTCGCGGCCGAGGGCAGGGGCGTCATCGTCTACCTGCGCGGCCACGAGGGGCGCGGCATCGGGCTGCTGGCCAAGCTCAAGGCTTACAGTCTCCAGGACAACGGCAGCGACACCGTGGACGCCAACCTGGAGCTCGGCCTTCCCGTGGACGCCCGCGAGTTCTCCAACGCCGGCCAGATGCTGGCCGACCTCGGGGTCAAGTCGGTGCGGGTGCTGACCAACAACCCCGCGAAGCTGCGCGGCCTCGACGGCTACGGCATCAAGGTGATCGGCCGCGAGCCCATGCCGGTGGCCGCCAACGAGTACAACATCAAGTACCTCACGGCCAAGCGCGACAGGCTCGGCCACCAGATCGAAGGAGTGCGATGAGCGGGGTCGAGCGGGACCTGGACGCGCCGGCGCGCGGGGAGAGCCGATGAGCGGCGCGGGACGGCCGCAGGCCGCCCCCGTCGCCGCCGAGGGCCTCACCGTGGGCATCGTGGCCGCCCGGTGGCACGAGCGGATCACCGACCAGCTCGTCGCCCGCGCCGAGCAGGCCGCCGGGGAGTGCGGCGCGGCCTGTGTCACGGTGCGGGTGGCGGGCTCGCTGGAGATCCCGGTCGTGGCGCAGGCCCTCGCCCGGCGGTACGACGCCGTCGTCGCGCTCGGGGTGGTCGTGCGCGGGGAGACGGCCCACTTCCAGTACGTATGCGACTCGGTCACTTCAGGACTGACCCGGGTGTCCCTGGACGAGTCGACTCCGGTGGGCAACGGGGTCCTCACGTGTGACAACCTTGATCAGGCCGTCGACCGTGCGGGCCTGCCCGGCAGTCACGAGGACAAGGGATACGAGGCCACGGTCGCGGCGATCGAGACAGCGATGGTCCTGCGTGACCTGAAGGGATGAGAACGTGCCGCGCCGATCCACCTGCCGCGCCCGCCGGACGGGCCGCCGTGCCTGACAGCGACATCCCGCCCCTGCCGGTCATCTGGCGTCCGCGCCGCGCCCGGGTGCTGGCGTACGGCTTCGCGACGGTGATGGTGGCCGGCTCGATCGTGCTCGCCGTGCTCCTCCCCCCGCCGTTCAAATTGCCCGACAAGATCGGCCTGGTGGTCTTCGGCTGCCTGGTCGCGTTCGTCCTGCACCTGCTCGGGCGGCTCCGCGTCGAGGCCGACGAGCGGGGGGTGACGATCGTCAACGCCGTGCGCGTCCATCGGTACGAATGGCCCGAAGTGCTCGGCGTGAACCTCCCCGAGGGGGAGCCCTGGCCCAAGCTCGACCTGGCGGACGGCTCCAGCGTCGGCGCGATGGGCATCCAGGGCACCGAGAAGGGCCGCTCGCAGAAGGCCGTGACCGAGCTGCGCGCGCTCATCCACCAGTACGGCGAGGCCCCCGACCGCCGCTAGGCCGGTGATCGCGAGGATCCGCCGTGGAATTCCGGACCACGGGGCCGCTGGAGGCGCGCGACGGCGCGGCCGATCTTACGCCGCGCGTCCGGTCGTACGCCGCGCGTCCGGTCGTACGCCGCGCGGCCGGCCTGACGACCGGCCGCGCGACCGGGGCGGCACGTCTCAGCCGGCCTCGGTGGGGGGATGGCGGCTCTTGCGCCGGGCCTCGGCCGCGGCCTGCTCGTCGAGCTGCCGGGCGAGGTCTTCGAGGTTGTCGGCGCCGAGCACGTTGCAGACGCCGAACCTCGCCGCGGTGGTGGACCACGGGTGACGCCGGTAGGCCACCCAGCCGCCGTAGAAGTCGAGGATCTCCCACGTCCTGCCGTGGCTCTGCTGGACCTGCGCCAGCGTCAGCCGGTTCACGGTCACCGGTCGCATGTCGCGCCTCCGGGGTGAAGGCGCGGTCGTCTCAGCTTCACGGAGGCCTTTACGGGGGCGCCGTGCGGCGCGTTGCGGGGGGCGGCGTGCGTGGGGACCACTAGGACAGCTTCCCTTCGTCGGAAACCCGAGTCAATATCGCGTTTACAGAGCGTGGTGCGCTCGTTAAACGTCATTCGGAGGAGAGGGCTCTCCGGATGACTCTCCGACGAATTCTTCTTGCCGTCCAGCCTTTCTGTCATTTCGATTAGGTGTTACCGGGGGTATGGTGCCCCCTCCTCCGCGCGGTCCCGCGCGTCGAGGACTCGTCGCCTTTCACGCTCGCGGCGGCGGGCGGGCCTTCGCCGGGGGGCGCCGACGCCCGCGCGGTCGTGCCGCCGCTGGAATACGCCTTCGGCGGCCGTTCCCCAGGAACTGGATGAACGGCGATCTTCGCTCCTGAACGGCTAAACCATGAGAAGGATGTTTAATTCCACCACCCGGCGCGCCTTCCGCGCGGGAAAAACCTTCCTTACAGCGGGAGTTGAGCGAAGAATTCCCGCCTGCCCCCGGCGGGAATTCTTCGTACGCGCCGGAAAGGCTCGATCAGGTCAGGCGCTGAGCCGGACGGGTTCACCCGTGCGGCCGAGGACGCCCCGGCGGCGCAGCTCCGGCAGCACCCCCTCGCCGAACCAGTAGGCCTCCTCCAGGTGCGGGTAGCCGGACAGGACGAACTCCGTGATGCCCTGGTCGGCGTACTCGCCGATGAGGTCGGCGACCTCGGAATGGCTGCCGACGAGCGCCGTCCCCGCGCCGCCGCGCACCAGCCCGACGCCCGCCCACAGGCCCGGGTGGACCTCCAGGTCGTGGACGCTCCCGCCGTCGCGCCGGTAGCCCTCGTGCAGGGCGAGCATGCGCTTCTGCCCGACCGAGTCGCTCCGCCCGAGCGTCTGCTGCGCGGTGCGGACGTCGGCGGGGTCGATGGCGTCCAGCAGGCGGCCGGCCTCCGCCCACGCCTCCTCGGAGGTGTCACGGGTGATGACGTGCAGCCGGATGCCGAACCTCAGCGTCCGTCCCTGCTCGGCGGCGAGGCCGCGCACCCAGGCGACCTTCTCCGCCACCTGCGCGGGCGGCTCGCCCCAGGTGAGGTACGTCTGGACGTGCCGCGCCGCGACCGTGCCCGCCGCCGCCGACGAGCCGCCGAAGTACAGCTCGGGCACCGGGTCGGGCGTCTCGGCGACCGTGGCGCCCTCCACCTGGTAATGCGTGCCGGTGAAGTCGTACGGCGTGCCGCTCCACGCCCCGCGCACGATCGAGAGGAACTCGTCGGTGCGCGCGTACCGCTCGTCCTTCGACAGGTGGTCGCCGAACCGGCGCTGCTCGGTGCTCTCCCCTCCGGTGACGACGTTGAGCAGCAGGCGCCCGCCGGAGATCCGCTGGTAGGTCGCGGCCATCTGGGCGGCCAGCGTGGGGGAGACGAAGCCCGGCCGGAAGGCCACGAGGAACTTCAGCCGCGTGGTCTGCTGGGTGAGCGCGGCGGTGACCAGCCACGCGTCCTCGCACCAGGTGCCCGTCGGGGTGAGCACCGCCTCGAAGCCGAGTTGCTCGGCGGATCTCGCGATCTGGCCGAGGTAGTCGATGGTGGGCGGCCGGAAGGCGCTCGCGGTGGGATGGCCGTGCCCGCGCTGGAGCCCGTGGCCGCCGCCGACGATCGCGCGGCTGTCCCCGGAGGTGGGCAGGAACCAGTGGAACTTCAAATCTTCATCCCTCGAAGGCATGGCTCAGATGTCCTTTTTGACGATGTCGTTGAACCGGCGGTCGGCGAAGTCGGCGAAGACGATCTTCCCGGGGAGCAGCCCTTCGGCGGTGAAGGCGTCGGCCATCTCCTGCTCGGAGGCCACCAGGGCGTCGTCGATCGGCACGGGGGTGGTGGTCCGGTTGCCGGCGGCGGCCAGAGTGACCTCCACCGGCAGGCCCGTCTCCTTCGCCCACACCTTGGCCCACTCGGCCTGGTGGGAGTTGGCCCAGATCTTGGCGCGCTGCAGGCGGGTGAGGTAGTCGCGGATCGCCCCGGCCTTGGCCGGGTCGGCGAGCGCCGCCTGGCCGGCGACCTGGAAGTTGTAGCCGTTGACGTACCCGGTGCCGTCCACCAGCAGCCGGGCCTTGTTCTGCAGGCGGGCCTGGGAGGTGTACGGGTCCCAGATGGCCCAGGCGTCGATCTGCCCGGAGGTGAAGGCCGCCAGCGCGTCCGCGGGCTGCAGGTAGCTCACCGTGATGTCCTTGAAGGTGAGGTTCTCCTTCTTCAGCACCGCGAGCAGGTGGTAGTGCGCCGAGCTGCCCTTGGCGACCGCGATCCGCTTGCCCTTGAGCTGGGACGGGCCCGTGATGGCCGACCCGGAGGGGACGACGATGGCCGCGCCCGCGACGTTCTGCCTGTCGGCGGCCACGACGGCGATCTTCGAACGGGCGGCGGCGGCGAAGATCGGCGGTGTGTTGCCCACGGCGCCGAGGTCGACGCCTCCGGCGTTGACGGCCTCCAGCAGCGGGGGCCCGGAGGGGAACTGCGCCCAGGTGACCTTGTACGGCAGCTTGTCGAGCTCGCCGGCCGCGGCCAGGAGCACCTGCGATCCGGCCTTCTGGTCGCCGATCTTGAGGGTGACCTCGGAGGCGCCGGAGGCCGGGCCGGTGGAGGAGCCTCCCTCGGAGGTGCCCCCGCAGGCCGCGAGCACCGCGGCGAGGCCCAGCGTCCCGAGCAGCCGGGCGGCCTTGCCGATCATCGTGTCGCCTCCGGGGTGACTCCGGGCGTGGTGGTCATGGCTGTGCCTCCGGGATTTCGGGCCGTACTGGGGCGGGGCGTCCTTCCGGAGCCACGCCGAGGGCGGTGAGCAGGCGGGTGCGCAGGGAAAGCAGCTCGGGATGGTCGCGGTGGCGCGGGCGGGCGGCGGCGATGACGGCCTCGTGGGCGATGCGGCCCTCGTCCAGGACGAGCACGCGGTCGGCGAGGACCAGCGCCTCGTCTACGTCGTGGGTGACCAGCAGCACGGCCGGGCGGTGCGCGGCCCACAGCTGAAGCACGAGCTGGTGCACGGTGATGCGGGTGAGCGCGTCGAGCGCGCTGAACGGCTCGTCGAGCAGGAGCAGCTCGGGCTCCCTGACCAGAGCGCGGGCGAGGCTCGCGCGCTGCGCCTCGCCGCCTGACAGCGTCAGCGGCCAGGCGCCCGCCCGCTCGGTGAGGCCGACCTCCGCGAGGGCGCGGCGGGCGCGTTCCCCGGCGTCGGGAGAACTCAGGCCGAGGGCGATGTTGGCCTCCACCCGCTTCCAGGGCACCAGCCGGGGCTCCTGGAAGGCGACCGCGACCGAGGGGGTCACCTCCAGGCCGCCGTCGACGCCGGAGTCGAGCCCGGCGAGCGCGCGGAGCAGGGTCGGCTTGCCCGAGCCGCTCCGCCCGAGCAGGGCGATGAACTCTCCGCCGTGGATGTCGAGGTCGAGCCCGTCGAGGACGGTGCGGTCGCCGAACCGCCGGGTCAGGCCCCGGCCCCCGGCTACTCGGCCAGAAAGCCGCGCCGCCACGAGAGCGCCCTCCGTTCCAGCAGCCGTACGACGGCGTCGGTGAGCAGGCCGAGCGCGCTGTAGACGAGCAGCCCGACCACGATGACGTCCGTGCGGAGGAACTCACGGGCGTCGTTGATCATGTAGCCGAGCCCGGCGTCGGCGTTGACCTGCTCGGCCACGATGAGGGCGAGCCACGCCACGCCGAGGCTCTGCCGCAGCCCGACCAGGGTCTGGGGGAGCGCGCCGGGCAGCACGATGTGGCGGATCAGCGCCGCGCGGCCGAGCTTCAGGGTGCGCGCCAGCTCGGCGAGCTTGCCGTCCACCCCGCGGACGCCCGCGAACGTGTTGAGGTACAGAGGGAAGGAGACCGCGAGCGCCACCAGGGTGACCTTCGGGGTCTCGCCGATGCCGAACCACAGGATGAACAGCGGGATCAGCCCGAAGAACGGCAGGGCGCGGAGCATCTGCATGAGCGGGTCCACGGCGTTCTCGCCGGCCCGGCTGAGCCCGGCGACCAGGGCGAGGAGCACGCCGGCGAGCCCGCCGAGCACGAACCCGGCGGCGACCCGCTGGAGGGACACGGCGATGGCGGTGGGAAGCGTGCCGCTGGTGACCAGGTCGACGGTGGTGGCGGCGATCGTGGTGGGACCGGCGAGCAGGTCCTCCGACAGCAGGCCGGTGCCGCTGGCGATCTGCCAGATGACGACGACGGCGAGGGGACTGATCCACCGCCGCCAGGCCCTGGGGCGTCCCGCCGGCCGGGAGGGCCGCGGTCGTGGGGGGCGGTCGGGTGCCAGGGGCGGGACGGCGGGCCGGGTGGGCTCGCGTGCCGCCTGAACGTCCAGTGCGGGGGTGGGCATCGAGGGAACCTCGCAGGGGGGGTTGTCGCGGTGCGGCGTCTTCCGCATAATTTACCCTATTACCTACCAAGTCAATAGGTTTTGTCCCGGACTTCGCACCGGGGCGCCCTTTGGCGACTTCGGCCACAGCCGTGTGACACCGGTGACGCGTAATCTGAGGGGGTGTTGCACAGGACACTCCGGGCGTCTGACATCGAAACCCCAGGCAGGCTCGCCGAGCTGCTCGACGCGCACGCCTACCTCGCCGACGAGGGGCTGGCGACGGCGTGCTTCCTCGCGCTGCGCATGGGCCGTCCGCTGTTCCTCGAGGGCGAGGCCGGCGTCGGCAAGACCGAGCTGGCCAAGACGCTCGCGGCCGTCCTCGGCGCGCCGCTCATCCGCCTGCAGTGCTACGAGGGGCTCGACGCGGCCCAGGCCCTGTACGACTGGGACTTCGCCCGGCAGTTGCTGCACCTCAAGGCCGCCGAGGCGACGGGCGCCACCGGCGCCACCGACGCCGTGCGCCTGGAGGGCGAGCTGTACGACCGGCGCTTCCTGATCGCCCGCCCGCTGCTCAAGGCACTGGAGACCCAGCCGAGCGTGCTGCTGGTCGACGAGATCGACCGGGCCGACGACGAGTTCGAGGCGTTCCTGCTGGAGGTGCTGTCGGACTTCACGATCTCCATCCCCGAGCTCGGCACCATCAGCGCGAAGACGCCCCCGGTCGTGATCGTCACCTCCAACCGCACCCGCGACGTGCACGACGCGCTCAAGCGCCGGTGCCTCTACCACTGGCTGGAGCACCCGGCGTTCGAGCGCGAGGTCGCCATCCTGCTCCGGCGCCTCCCCGAGTGCACCGAGACCCTCGCGGGCCAGGTCGCGCGCGCCGCCGAGGGACTGCGCGGCGCCGGCCTCGTGAAGCCGCCGGGCGTCGCCGAGACCCTCGACTGGACCGAGGCGCTGATCACGCTCGGCGCGCGCGACCTCGACCCCGGCCTCGCCGCGGTCACCCTCGGCGCGGTGCTGAAGTACCGCGAGGACCAGGAGGCCGTGCTCAAGAACGGGCTTCTCCGCCATGGATGACCCGGCGCCCCCCATCGGGAAGCCCGCTTCGGACGGCCCCGCCGCGACCGGAGCGGCGGGCACGGCCGCCCCGGACGGCCTCACCGCGACGCTGACCGGCTTCGCCCGTACACTGCGGGCGGCCGGGGTCGCCGCCGACCACGAGCGGACCCAGAACCTCCTGCGGGCGGCCGGTCACCTCGACGTCACCGATCGCGACGCGGTCTACTGGGCCGGCCGGCTCACCCTGTGCGCGGGCCCCGACGACCTTCCCCGCTACGACCGGTGCTTCGCGGCCTACTTCGGCGGCGAGCGGCCCCGCCCCGCCCGTACCGCGCCGCCCGTGGTGACCGTCACCCGGCACACGGTCTCCCTCGACGGCGCGGGGCCGGACGACGGCGGGGACGAGGAGGCCCTGCCCGCGACCGCGAGCCGCACCGAGGTGCTCAGGCGGCGGGACATCGCCCGCATGACCGCCGCCGAACTGGCCGAGGTCCACCGCCTGCTCGCGATCCTGCGCACGCGCCGGGAGCGGCGCCGCTCCCGGCGGTTCGCCCCGGCGCACCGCGGCCGTCTCGACCCCCGCCGGACGATCAGGGAGACCCTGCGCCGGGGCGGCGAGACGGCCCGCCTGCGCCGCAGGACCCACCGGGTACGGCCGCGCCGCGTCGTGCTGCTGGTCGACGTCAGCGGGTCGATGGCGCCCTACGCCGACACGGTGCTGCGGTTCGCCCACGCGCTGGTGCGGTGCGAGCCGCGCGCCACCGAGGTGTTCAGCGCGGGCACCCGGCTCACGCGGATCACCGCCGAGCTGCGCCACCGCGATCCGGGCACGGCGATGCGCGAGGTGTCGGCGGCCATCCCCGACTGGAGCGGGGGCACCCGGCTCGGCGAGGAGCTGAAGGAGTTCCTCGACCGGGGGTCCCGCGCGCGGGGGGCCGTCGTCGTGATCGCCTCCGACGGGTGGGAGCGGGGCGACCCCTCCCTGCTCGGCCTGCAGATGGCCCGCCTGTCGCGGCTCGCCCACCGGGTGATCTGGGTCAATCCCCACAAGGGCCATGAGGGCTACCAGCCCCTGACCGGCGGGATGCGCGCGGCCCTGCCGTACGTTGGAGCCTTCGTCGCCGGGCACAGCCTGGCCGCCTTCGAGGAGCTCGCTGAAAGGCTGTCTCATGCGTGATGTGTTGTCGCAGATCGTGCGGTGGTGGGCCGCGGGGGAGCGGTTCGGCCTCGCCACGGTGGTCGGCACCTTCCACAGCGCGCCGAGGCCGCCAGGCGCGTCCATGGCCGTGTGCGGCGACGAGGCCGTCGGCAGCGTCTCGGGCGGCTGCGTGGAGGGCGCGGTGTACGACCTGGCGCAGCAGGTCGTCAAAGACGACCGGGCGGTGCTGCGGAGGTACGGGGTGAGCGACGACGACGCGTTCTCGGTCGGCCTGACCTGCGGGGGCATCATCGACATCCTCGTCGAGCCGGTGTCCAGGGACACCTACCCCGAGCTCGGGGACATCGCCGACTCGGTGCGGCGGCACGAGCCGGTGGCCGTCGCGACGATCCTGTCAGGGCCGGGACGCGCCGGCGCCCGCAGGGTCATGTGGGCCGGCCGCGCGTCGGGCTCGCTCGGACCCCCAAGGCTCGACGCCGCCGTGGACGACGACGCGCGCGGCATGCTCGCGCAGGGCCTGACCGGGGTGCGCCGCTACGGCCCCGAGGGCGAGCGGCGGCTCGACGACCTCTCGGTCTTCGTCCAGTCCTTCGCCCCGCCGCCGCGCATGCTGGTCTTCGGGGCCATCGACTTCGCCGCGGCGGTCGCGCGGGTCGGCAAGTTCCTCGGCTACCACGTCGTGGTGTGCGACGCCCGCCCGGTCTTCGCGACGGCCAAGCGCTTCCCCGACGCCGACGAGGTGGTGGTGAAGTGGCCGCACGACTACCTGTCGGCCGCCCACGTCGACGAGCGCACGGTCATCTGCGTGCTCACCCACGACCCGAAGTTCGACGTGCCCCTGCTGGAGGTCGCCCTGCGCACCAGGGCGGGGTACGTCGGGGCGATGGGGTCGCGCCGCACCCACGAGGACCGGCTCGCCCGGCTGCGCGAGGCGGGCCTGGGCCAGGAGGAGCTGGCGCGGCTGCGCTCGCCGATCGGCCTCGACCTCGGCGCGCGCACGCCCGAGGAGACCGCGGTGTCGATCGCGGCCGAGCTGATCCAGCTCCGCTGGGGCGGGTCGGGCAGGGCGCTGACCGAGACCAGGGGCCGCATCCACGGAGTGGCCGGCCGCGACGACGCGGACGGGCCGGGGGAGGAGCAGAGGGGAGGGGGCCTGTGAACACGCCGGCCGGATCGGCGTGCGCGGGGCTGCTGCTCGCCGCGGGGCAGGGCGCCCGGCTCGGCACCCCGAAGGCGGCTCTGGAGTTCCGGGGCGAGCGGCTGGTCGACAGGGGGGCGCGCCTGCTGGACGAGGGCGGATGCCATCCGGTGGTCGTGGTCCTCGGAGCCGTCACGGTGCAGGTCCGTGCCGCGGTGGCCGTGCGCAACCCCGACTGGGCGACGGGCATGGGCTCGTCCCTGCGCGTCGGGCTGGACGCGCTGCCGCTCTCGGCCGAGGCCGTCGTGATCGCCCTGGTGGACCAGCCGCTCATCGGGGCCGAGGCCGTACGCCGCCTGATCGAGGCCAGGCGGGGCGGCGCGCAGGTGGCCGCCGCCTCGTACGGCGGCGCGATGCGCAACCCCGTGCTGATCGGCAGGGAGCACTTCGGCGAGGTGGGCAGGCTCGCGGTCGGGGACGTCGGGGCCCGTCCCTTCCTGCGGGCGCACCCGGGCCTGATCACGCTCGTCCCCTGCGACGACGTGGGCGATCCGGCCGACATCGACACCAGGGACGACCTCGCCCGGCTCTCCGGGGACCGGGCGCCGTCCCCGCGCGGCCAGGCCGCGGACGCGGGGGACGGGCCACCTGGGGTTGGCCCCGGCGGGGCGACTCGATAGCCTGACCGTGCACTTACCGGAACATCATTCGGTTTGCCTTGGACGGAAAGGACGCGGGATGCGCATCGGCATGGCCCTGAACTACGCCGGAGGCTTCAAGGAGACCGTGGCGGAGCTGGCCGACTACGAGAGCGCCGGGCTCGACATCGTCTTCGTCGCCGAGGCCTACAGCTTCGACGCCGTGAGCCAGATGGGCTACATCGCGGCCAAGACCGAGCGGCTGCAGATCGCCTCGGGCATCCTGCCGATCTACTCGCGCACGCCCACGCTGCTCGCCATGACGGCCGCGGGCATGGACTACGTCTCCGACGGCCGTTTCGTGCTCGGCATCGGCGCGTCCGGCCCGCAGGTCATCGAGGGCTTCCACGGCGTGCCGTACACCGCCCCGCTGGGCCGCACCCGCGAGGTGATCGAGATCTGCCGCAAGGTGTGGCGGCGCGAGCGGCTGACCCACCAGGGCAGGCACTACACGCTGCCGCTGCCCCCCGAGCAGGGCACGGGCCTCGGCAAGCCGCTCAAGCTGATCAACCACCCCGTGCGCCCGCGCGTCCCGATCGTGGTCGCGGCCATCGGCCCGAAGAACGTCGAGCTGACCGCCGAGCTGGCCGAGGGCTGGGAGCCGATCTTCTACGTGCCCGAGAAGGCCGCCGACGTGTGGGGCGCCTCCCTGGCGGCCGGCAAGGCCAAGCGTGCCGAGGAGCTCGGGGAGCTGGACGTCATCGCGCAGGCCACCCTGGCGATCGGCGACGACGTCTCCGGCTACCTGGAGTTCGGCAGGCCGATGGCGGCCCTGTACATCGGCGGCATGGGAGCCAAGGGCAGGAACTTCTACAACGACCTCGCCCGGCGCTACGGCTACGAGAAGGAGGCCGAGCAGATCCAGGACCTCTACCTCGAAGGCAAGAAGGACGAGGCCGCGGCGCTCGTGCCCATGGAGCTGCTGGAGAACATGTCGCTGATCGGCTCCGAGGGCTTCGTCCGCGACCGGCTGGCGGCCCTGAAGGAGTCCGGGGTCACGACGATCAACGTCAACCCGGTCGCCGGCACCCACGAGGAGCGCCTCAAGCTCATCGAGAAGATCAAGGACCTGGCCGCCTGATCGGCGGGAGCCTCACGGGGCCTCAGGGGGCTCAGGGGCCTCAAGGGGCTCAGAGGGCTCAGGGGGCGAGGCAGGCGGTGAAGACGGCCGTCAGCCGTTCCTCCAGGTAGGCGGGGTCGGCGCCGCGCAGCGAGTCGGCCCCGAGTACGCGGCGGAGCGACCCTCCGCCGAGGATGACCGACGCGGCCAGCAGCGCGCGCTCCTCGGCCCCCGGCCCGGTCAGCCGCCGGGCGAGCGGCCCGGCGATCGCCGACTCCACCCGGGCGCGCAGGACGGCCTTGATCTCCGGGCTGGTGCCCGCGCGGTCGATGACGCGCACGATCGGGTCGGAGGCGCCCGCGCTCAGCCGGTGGGCCATGTGGGCCGCCAGCCGGTGCGGCAGCCGGTCCAGGTCCCCCTCGATGACGGACTCCATCGCCGACTCGCCGGCGAGGACCTCGGCGAACAGCCGGGCCTTGGACCCGAAGTAGCGGTTGATCAGGGCGACATTGGCTCCCGCCGCCGCCGCGATCATGCGTACGGTCACGTGGTCGTAGCCGTTCTCGGCGAACAGGTGCCGGGCGGCGACGAGGATCCGGCGCGTTGTGGCCTCACGGTCACGTACCTGTGCCAAAGCAACCATCTATACCCCCTTTTCGCCCTATATGACGCAGTGTAGTTGTTTGACAGGTAAACAAGCGCCTACTACAACCCGTTGGTAAAGGCATCGATTTTTGGGGGACTGTGGTGGTAGTTCAGGAGGACGCCCTAGCGGGCGCGCACGGTGGTTCCGGGGCACGCCGGACCTACACCCACCGCGAGATCATGGAGATCATGTCGGGGCTGATGCTCGCCCTGCTGACCTCGATGATCTCCACGTCCGTGGTCGCCACCGCGCTCCCGACGATCGTCGGCGAGTTCGGCGCGCAGGACCAGCTCTCCTGGGTGGCCAGCGCCACGCTGCTGACGATGACCGCCTCCACCCCACTGTGGGGCAAGCTCTCCGACCTGTTCGGGCGCAAGCGCATGTTCCAGGTCGCCCTCGGGCTGTTCGTCGCCGCCTCCATGATCGCCGGGCTCTCGCAGAACATGGGCACGCTCATCGCCGCCCGCGCGGTGCAGGGCCTCGGCACCGGCGGCCTGGCCGCGCTGACGCAGGTCATCCTCGGCGACGTGGTGGAGCCGAGGGAGCGGGGCCGCTACTCGGGCTACATCGGCGCGGTGTTCGGCGTCTCCACCGTCGGAGGGCCCCTGCTGGGCGGCTTCCTCGTGGACACCTCCTGGCTCGGCTGGCGCTGGTGCTTCTACGTCTGCGTCCCGCTGGCGATGGTCGCGTTCGTCGTCATCCAGAGGGTGCTCAGGTTCGACCACGACCCGCGCGACGCCCGGATCGACTGGTGGGGGGCGCTCACGATCACCGGCGGGGCCTCCGCCCTGATGCTGATGCTCTCCTTCGGCGGCCACGAGTTCGCGTGGAACTCGGCCTGGGCCTACGGGCTGGGCGGCGCCTCCGCGGTCCTGTTCGGCCTCGCGGTGCTCGCCGAGCGGCGGGCCGCCGACCCGATCATCCCGCCGCGCCTGTTCCGCGACCGCACGTTCGTGCTCGCCGGCTCGGCGTCCCTGCTGGTGGGCGTCTCGATGTTCGGGGTGATGATCTACCTGCCCCAGTACCTGCAGATCGTCAAGGGCATGAGTCCCACCATGTCCGGCATCATGACCACCCCGCTGGTCGTGAGCCTGCTCGTCGCCTCGATCGGCTCCGGGCGGGTCGTCACCCGCACGGGCAGGTGGAAGATCTTCCCGGCCGCCGGCCTGCTCCTGGTCGCGGCCGGCACGGCGCTGCTCTCGCTGCTTCACACCGGCTCCAGCGACTGGATCGTCGGCGCCGACATCGCCGTCCTCGGCGTCGGGCTCGGCCTCAGCATGCAGGTGCTGATCCTCGCCGCGCAGAACGCCTCCCGGCCGAGGGACATGGCCGTGACCACGTCGGGCATCTCCTTCTTCCGCAACCTCGGCGGCTCGGTCGGGGTCGCGGCCCTCGGCGCCGTCCTCACCAACCGGGTCAGGGACGAGATCACCGGCATGCTCGCCGCGAGCGGCGTCCAGGTGCCGCCGGGCGGCGGCCTCAGCCTCGGCACCCCCGAGGCCATCGGCCACCTCCCTCCGGCGCTCCAGCACATCGTGATCGAGGCCTTCACCCGGGCCATGCAGTCGGTGTTCCTCGCGTGCCTCCCCGCGGCCGTGCTGGGCTTCCTCGCCGTGCTGTTCCTGCGCGAGCTGCCGCTGCGGTCGGCCAGGAACGCCGAGGCGAAGCCCGAGTGAGCCCCTCGCGCCCGGCTTGGGGGCCCCGCCGGACGGGGGAGATCAGGCCGTACAGTCTGGGACATGTCCGTCATTCATGAATCTCGGCGTGCCCGGCTCGCCGCACTGCTGGCCGAGCACGACGTGGACGCGCTGCTGGTCACCCGGGGCGTCAACGTGCGGTACCTGACGGGGCTGGTCAGCTCGAACGCCGCCGTGCTGGTGCGGGACGACGCGTCCGCGGTGCTGGCCACCGACTCCCGCTACATCGAGTCCGCGCGCCGCGTCTGCGCCGAGGTCGAGGTCGTCGAGGATCGCGACGTCGTCGGCGGCCTCGTGAAGATGGCGGAGCGGCCGGGCATCGAGGCGCACGACATGTCCGTGGCCAGGTACAGGAGCCTCGACCGCGAGCCGGCCGCGGTCGGCAGGCTCGTGGAGCTGCTGCGGGTGGTCAAGGACGAGGCCGAGATCGAGGCGCTGCGCACCGCCTGCGACCTGACCGACCGGGCCTTCGCCGACGTGCTCGGCACGATCGCGCCTGGCATGACCGAGAAGCGGGTCGCCCGCGCGCTGGAGGCCCGCATGGCCGAGCTCGGCGCCGACGGTCCGGCCTTCGACACGATCGTGGCGAGCGGGCCGAACGGCGCGATCCCCCACCACTCGCCCTCGGACCGGCCCATCGAGCGCGGAGACCTCGTCACCATGGACTTCGGCGCGCTGTACGAGGGGTACCACGCGGACATGACCAGGACGGTCGCCGTGGGAGCCGTCTCCGGGTGGCAGCGGGAGGTGTACGACCTGGTCCGCGAGGCGCAGCGCGCCGGGCGGCACGCGCTCGCGCCCGGGGCCGGCCTGGGCGAGGTGGACGCCGCCGCGCGCCGGGTGATCGAGGACGCCGGATACGGTGAGCACTTCGGTCACGGCCTCGGTCACGGCGTCGGCCTGGAGATCCACGAGGACCCGTTCCTGCGTCCTGCCGGTGCCGGTAGACTTGAGGATCGGGTTCCGATCACCGTCGAGCCCGGCGTCTACCTGCCAGGCAGGGGCGGCGTCCGGATCGAGGACACTCTCGTGACGCGCGCCGACGGTCCGGAACTCCTCACCCGCACGACGAAGGAGCTGCTGATCCTGTGACCACAGGACGGCGGCCGAGCGAGCGCGACCATGACGACGCAGGAGAGAACGAGTGGCGACGACCAACGACCTAAAGAACGGCCTGGTGCTCAAGCTCGACGGTGGTGAGCTGTGGAGCGTTGTCGACTTCCAGCACGTCAAGCCGGGCAAGGGCGGCGCCTTCGTCCGCACCAAGCTCAAGAACGTGCTTTCGGGCAAGGTGGTCGACAAGACCTTCAACGCCGGGGTGAAGGTCGAGGTGGCCAACGTCGACAAGCGCGAGATGCAGTATTCGTACATGGACGGCGACGACTTCGTCTTCATGGACACCGAGACCTTCGACATGCTCAACGTCTCGCGGCCCACCGTCGGCGACGCGGCCAACTACCTGCTGGAGAACACCCTGGCGACCGTCGCGGTCAACGAGGGCAACGTCCTTTACATCGAGCTCCCCGCGGCCGTCGAGCTGACGGTCGCCCAGACCGAGCCCGGCCTGCAGGGCGACCGTTCCACCGGCGGCACCAAGCCGGCCACGCTGGAGACCGGCGCCGAGATCAAGGTGCCGCTGTTCATCACGACGGGCGAAAGGGTGAAGGTCGACACTCGCACCGGCGAGTACCTCGGCCGGGCCTGAGGTGTCGGCCCGGGGAAAGGCGCGCAGGCGCGCACTCGACATCCTCTTCGAGGCGGAACTGCGGAGCGAGCCCCCGGCGAACGTGCTCGCCGAGCGCGTCGAGCGGGCGGAGCCGCCGGTCAACGAGTACACCGCGACGCTGGTCGAGGGTGTCAACCGCCACCGGTCGCGCATCGACGAGCTGATCTCGACCTACGCCGAGGGCTGGACCCTCGACCGCATGCCCGCCGTCGACCGCAACCTTCTGCGCGCCGGCACGTACGAGCTGCTGTGGGTGCCCGACATCCCGGAGGCGGTGGTCATCAGCGAGTGGGTCCATCTGGCCTCGGAGCTGTCCACCGACGAGTCGCCGCAGTTCGTCAACGGGCTGCTGGCCCGCTTCAAGCAGCTCAAGCCGTCCCTCGCCCTCTGAGCCGGCTCCGGCCGTGGCTCGGAGGGCGCCCGGCCCACGGCGTAGGCTGGGGCGGACCGACATGCTTCAAGGAGGCGAGCTGAAGTTGCGCACCGAAGGCGCCACACGCCAGGCGGCCACTTCCCCGGCGGTGCGCACCGCCGTGGTCTGGGAAGCGCTTCGCGCCGTGCTGGCCGAGCGGGCGGGCGCCTGCGGGCGTGAGCGGCTCGACATCGTGGACGCCGGAGGCGGCACCGGCGGGTTCGCCGTGCCGCTCGCCGAGCTGGGCCACGCGGTCACCGTGGTCGATCCCAGCCCCGACTCGCTGGCGGGCCTGGAGCGGCGGGCCGCCGAGGCGGGGGTGGCCGTCAAGGGCATCCAGGGCGACGCGGCCGACCTGCGCGACCTGCTGGAGCCGGGCAGCGCCGACCTCGTGCTGTGCCACAGCGTCCTTGAGTACGTCGAGGATCCCCAGAGCGCGCTGTCGGCCGTCGCGGGCCTGCTCAGGCGGGGCGGGGTCGTCAGCGTGCTCGCGGCCAACCCGGTCGCCACGGCGATCCACCGCTCGCTCTCCGGCCACTTCGACGAGGCCAGGCAGGCGCTGGCCGACCCCTCCGGCAGGTGGGGAGACCAGGACCCGACGCCCCGCCGGTTCAGCGGCGAAGCGCTCGCCGGTCTGCTCTCGGCCGCCGGGTTCACCCCCGGGGAGGCCAGGGGCGTGCGCGTCTTCGCCGACCTGGTGCCCGGCCGCCTGCTCGACGGGGAGCCGGGGGCCGCCCAGGCGCTGATCGCGCTGGAGCAGGCCGCCGCCGCCCATCCCGTGCTCCGCGACATCGCCACCCAGCTCCACGTCCTCGGCCACCGATGAGCGCCACGGCCGGACGCCGCCGGCGCAGGCCCCTGATGGAACGCCTGTTCGGTTAGGATTGCCCTGTGTCGCGCAAGCAGGTTCTGCGGTCGGAGCCAGGGCAGGGCCCTGGCCCTGGCCGGGCGCCGCTGGCCGACGACACCGGGTGCCCGATCCTCCACGTCGACATGGACGCCTTCTTCGCGAGCGTCGAGCTGCTCGACCGTCCCGAGCTGAAGGGCACCCCGGTGATCATCGGGGCCGCCGGCGCTCGCGGGGTCGTGCTCAGCGCCACCTACGAGGCCCGCGCGTACGGGGTGCACTCGGCGATGCCGATGACGCGCGCCCGCCGGCTCTGCCCGCAGGCCGTGATCATCCCGCCCAGCCACGGGAAGTACTCCGCGGTCTCCAAGGGCGTGATGGAGATCTTCCACGCGATCACCCCCGAGGTGGAGCCGATCTCCTCCGACGAGGCGTTCCTCGACGTGGGCGGGGCCCTGCGCAGGCTGGGGCCGTCCGCCGAGATCGCCGCGCTGATCCGCGCCCAGGTCGCCGAGCGTCACGGCATCACGTGCTCGGTGGGCGTGGCGAGCAGCAAGTTCGTGGCCAAGCTCGCCTCCCGGCACTGCAAGCCTGACGGCCTCCTGGTCATCCCCGCGGGCGGGGTGGTGGAGTTCCTCCACCCGCTGCCCGTCGCGGCCCTGTGGGGCGTCGGGGAGCGCACGGAGCAGGCCCTGGTGCGCCTGGGCATCAAGACCGTGGGCGATCTGGCCCAGGTGCCCCCCTCGACCCTCCAGCGCGAGTTCGGGGCCGCGGGCGCGCATCTGGCCGCACTCGCCTGGGGCCGCGACGACCGCAGGGTCACCCCGCACGTCCCCGACAAGAGCATCGGCGCCGAGGAGACCTTCTCCCACGACGTCGACGACCCGGAGGCGATCCGCCGCGAGCTGCTGAGGCTCTCCGAGCGGGTCGCCGCGCGGCTGCGGAGCGGCGGTCACGTGGGCCGCACCGTCAGCGTGAAGCTCCGCCGCTCCGACTTCACGACGATCACCCGTTCCCGCACCCTCCGCGAGGCGACCGATGTTGCGAAAGAGATATATGCCACTGCCTGTGACCTTTACGGGGCCGCCGGGCTCGATCGTGTGCGGCTCCGCCTGGTCGGTGTGAGGGTGGAGAACCTGCGCCCGGCGGGCACGGCGACCCGCCAGCTCGGCCTCGGGGAGCGCGAAACAGGCTGGCGGGAGGCCGAAATGGCTATGGACAAGGCGATGCGGAGGTTCGGTCCCGAAGCGGTCCGCCCGGCGTCGCTGGTCCGGTCTCCGTTTGATGGAATAGATCTATGACGTCACCTCCGGTTTGGTCTACGTTGGACGTTTTCTTTCGCCTACGTCTACAGCCTCGTATTCTGGGGATAACCGACCGCGAGGTCCGGACACCCTGTGGTGCCCGTTGCCGTCTTCCCCGTCAAGGGGCTGTCCTTGGGAGGCGCCGTGCCGCTCTCTGAGCACGAGCAGCGCTTGCTCGACCAGATCGAGCAGGCCCTCTACGCCGAGGACCCGAAGTGGGCCAATACCGTTCGGATCAGTGATCCACGCAACCACTACAAACGTCGCCTGGTGAAAGCCTCCATCGGCTTTGTCCTCGGTGTCGTCCTGTTGATGGTCGGCGTCGTGGCACCGATTATCCCACTCGGTGTCGGCGGCTTCGTGGTCATGCTCGCCGCGTGTCTGTGGGGTCTGTCCAGCTGGAAACGCATGAACGGGTTCGGCGGTGAAGCCAGGCCGGGTGCCCCCGGGCAGCCGGAACGGCGGCGTGCCAACCGCCCCGGTTTCATGGAACGCATGGAGGAGCGCTGGCGCCGCAGGGGCGAAGAGCGCTGAGCCGCGTCACGGCGGGCCCCCTTCGGGGGGCGCCCGCCGGGGAGACCTCGATCAGACCTGGCCGGGCGGACGGCTCGTACGACCGTTGAGCCGGTCCGCCCGGGGGGTCGTCAGCGGTGGGAGCCGGTGAGCACGCGCTCCCCGGCCGCCTGCCCGTCGGGCGGCTCGGGGCGGTCGCGGCGCGGCCACAGCCGGAGCGTCTCCAGGCTGTCGAACCCGTCGAGCACCTTCTCGCCCGCCCTCCGCACCCTCAGCAGGGTCGAGGGCGGAAGGAACACGGCCCGCAGCCGCCGCCCGCGCGGCACCGCCGCCATGAGCGCCCCCCGCACGCGCCGCACGTCGGCCCCGAGCGAGCCGACCGGGCCGGGCGTGGGCGCGTACCGCAGCCGCTCCTCGGCCGAGGCGATCCTCGCGACCGAGGCCGAGGTCTCCGCGTCCAGCTCGTACTTCTCGGTGAGCCGTCTCGCGAGCGCGCGCGGGGTCTCGCTGGCCTCGTGCCCGAGCCCGAGGTCGTGCAGAGTGTCGATCAGCTCGCGCCAGGCCGCGTGGACCGCGTGCCCGAGGTGCGCGGTTCCGTCTGGGCGCCCGCTCACACGCGCCTCCTGGGCCGAGGGCCCGGCCGCCGCCTGGAGCGTCCAGGCGCGCCGGCGCCGGTGACGGGTCACCGCGCGCCCTGCCGCGGGGACCAGCACGACCAGCAGCAGGATCCCGAGGCCGACGCCGATCTTCGCGGGCACGGACAGGCCCTGGTCGACGATGATCGGGTCGGTGGACAGGCCCGCGTCGGGGTCGCGGGGGTCCCGCTTCCTCCCGGCCAGGGTCTCGGCCAGGTCGGTGGAGTCGGGGTCCGACGTCGGGCTCGCGGTCTCCCCGTCGCCGGGCGCGGCCGTCGAGACGGGCGGGCGCGAGTAGTCGGGGACGCGGGCCGTCGCCTGGCCGAGACCGCCCGCGGGGGTGGGCTCGAAGCGCAGCCATCCGGCTCCCTCGAAGTACAGCTCCGGCCAGGCGTGCAGGTCGTGGGTGCGGACCTGCCACACGCCGTCGATGAGGGAGCCGCCGGTGTAGCCGATCGCCACGCGGGCGGGGATGCCGAGCACACGGGACATCACCGCCATGGCGGCGGCGAACTGCTCGCAGTAGCCCCTGCGGTTGTTCAGGAAGTCGAGCAGCGCCTCGGTGCCGTTGCCCTGGGTGCGGAGGCTGTAGGCGAACCCGCCGTTGGAGGTGAACCACGCCTGGAGCTTGACCGCCTTCTGGTACGGCGTGTCGGAGTCGTCGACCAGGCGCTCGCTCGCGGCGGCGATCTGCTGAGGCAGGTCCGGGGGCAGTTGCAGGTACCGCTCGCCCACCTCCGGCGCGGGGGGCTCGGTCAGCCCCGTCAGGCCGTCCGGCGTCGGCTGGGGCTCCTGGCTCGCGACGTCGTACTTCTGGCCGCCGGCCGTGTCGTGGGTGGAGAAGACCATGAGCGTGCTCTCGTCGGCCCGCCAGTCGCCCTCCACCCGCACCTGCGTCGCCGGGTAAGGCAGAGGCAGGAAGCTGAGCTTCTCGACATCGTCGCTGACCGTGACCTGGGTCGTCACCCCCTTCAGGGGGACGGTCGGGGAGAGGCCGGGGGGAGAGGGCAGCGGGCCCCGCGACACGCGGTTCTCCGGGCGGCCCTTCGGCTGCGACATGGTCCACTGCACGCCGTCGAAGGTGTCCAGCGAGTACATCCTGAGGTAGCGCGGGATGTTGTCGCTGTTGGTATAGGTGAGGACCGTGGCGTTGTCGGGCAGGGTGAGCTGGCCGCGCAGGCTCGCGATCGGGTTCGGGATCGTGATCGTGTTGCCGCCCTCGCCGGTGCCGGAGCCCACGCCGAAGCCGAACAACGGGTTGGGCTGGAGGGTCGGCAGCGTGGCAGGGAGCCCGATGGCCAGGGCGATGGCCGCGAACCCGATGCGCTTTCCGGCCAGCGACAGCGGGGCGGCGTCGGTCTTGACCCTGGCGTCCGTGCCGCGCGAGCGGCGTACGAGCACCGCGCGGCCCCAGTGGCTGAGGCGCTCGCGCCCGTCCGCGGTGAGCAGGCCCACGAACCCGAGCGCGCCGATGAGGAACGCCGGCCACGCGATGGGGTCGGAGATCACCGCCGCGGGGACCGTGAACAGCGCCAGCAGCGGCAGCCCCGCGAGCGCGGCGCGGCGCGCCCGTACGGCGAGGAGGTCGACGAGCAGGGCGATCAGGCCGATGCCCCCCGCGGTGAGCAGGGAGATCCCCGGGTTGGACGGCACCGGGGCGGCGTACTGCTGGATGTCGGCGAACCCGGCGCGCGTCAGGTCGGCGAGGGCGACCACCGTGTCCTTGGTGGGGATCACCCAGGCCCACGTCTCGTCACCGGCGAACACCAGCGTCAGGTAGATCCACAGCAGCAGCAGCTCCAGCGGGGGGCCGAGCCACCGGGGCACCGTGTGACGCATGGTCAGGGCCGAGGCGACGGTCACCACGGCGATCGCGCCCATCCCGGTCCAGAACCAGGCGCCCCCGCTGAACAGCGGGTACAGGGTGATCGACACCGCGGCCGTGGCCAGGCCCGCCGCGATCGGGAGTCTCATGCGGCGTCTCCTGCCGTGATCGTGGCCTGCGGCCCGATGTACCTGCTGTTCTGGGCGGCGTCCTGCCAGACCGCCGCCAGCGAGGTGCCGGCCGGCAGCCGTACGACGCGCCAGCCCGAACCGGCGAGCACGGCGCGCGCGGTCTCGTACGACTCGTCCGCCTCGGAGTGGTGGGAGGGGGTCTGCTGCCAGCTCCGCACGTCGAGCATGACCGCCACCCCGGTGATGCCGCCGTGGCGCAGCCGGGCCAGCGCATGGGCCTCCTCGGCGTCGAGGTCGCCGAGCACGGCGACGATGAGCCCGTCGCCGCCGCCCTGCCGCAGCGCCGTGATGCCGGACTCCAGCGACCGCGCGGTGCTCTGCCGCACGACGGCGAGCGCGTCGAGCAGGGAGTTGCCCGCGCCGCCGTCGGCGAGGTGCTGGGCGCCCTGGTCGGTGACCAGTCGCAGGCCGAGGCTCTCGCGGGCCAGATGGACCCCGATGGACGCCGCCGCGGAGACCCCGACCTCGAAGGACGAGCGGGGGCCCTCGCCCCGGTGGGCGTGCCTGCGGGTGTCGAGCAGGAGCGCGCCCCGGCTCTGCCACTGCTGTTCCTCGCGGCGGACCATGAGCTCGCCGTACCGGGCGGTGGAGCGCCAGTGCACCCGGCGCAGGTCGTCGCCCTGGCGGTACTCGCGGGGCCCGATGTCGTCGTCCCCGGCCGACGCGACGCTGGTGGTACGGCTCTCGCCGCCGCCGGTCCACTCTCCCGAGAGCCGGATGTGCGGGAGCGGCACGACCTCCGGGACCACCATCAGCGTGTCGGTCGTGTTGAACGCCCGGGTGAGCTCGACCAGGCCGAAGGGGTCGGTGATGCGGACCGACAGCGGCCCGACCGGGAACCTGCCCCGCAGGTCGGACCGCACCTTGTAGTCGATCTCCCGGATGCCGCGCGACTCGACCCGGTCGAGGACGAACCGGGGGCGGGTGCCCACGGCGTAGGGAACGGTGTCCTCGATGAGGAGCAGGCCGGTGGGCAGCCGGGTGACGTTCTCCAGCCGTAGCGTCACCGTGCTGTCGGAGCCGACCGCGACCCTGCTCGGGTCGAGCCGCCTGGCGCAGCTCAGGCGGTAGCGCGTGCGCGCGACGACGAGGGCCGCGAGCAGCGGCAGCACGATGACGAGCACGCTGACGCGCAGCAGGTCGTGCTCTCCGAGGGCGATCGCGCACAGAAGTGCGGCGGTGCCGGAGGCGAGGAACGACCTGCCACGTGAGGTGAGCGCCCTCAGCCCCGCCATCACCGCCGCGATCCCGCCCCGTCGAACCCCTTCTCCAGGCTCTCGGGCACGGGGACGCGGCGCACGAGGTCGGCCATGACGTGCTCGGGGCGGCGGCGCTGACCCTGGGCCTCCAGGCTCGGCAGCAGACGGTGGGCCAGCACGGGGATGGCCAGGTCCTGCAGGTCGTCGGGGATGACGTAGTCGCGGCCCGACAGGGCGGCGTGGGCGCGGGCCGCCCGTACGAGATGGAGCGTGGCGCGGGGGGAGGCGCCCAGGCGCAGGTCGGGGGACTGGCGGGTGGCGGTGACCATGTCGATGGCGTACTTCTTGACGGGCTGGGAGACGTAGACCGCCCGCACGGCGTCGATCAGGGCCCGGACCTCGGCGGTCGTCGCCACGGGCTCCAGCTTGTCGAGCGGCGAGGACGCGCCGTGGACGTCGAGCATCTCCAGCTCGGCGGCGGGCTCGGGGTAGCCCATCGCGATCCTCGCGGTGAAGCGGTCGCGCTGGGCCTCGGGGAGGGGGTAGGTGCCCTCCATCTCGATGGGGTTCTGGGTCGCGATGACCATGAACGGCGTCTCAAGGTAGTACGTCGTGCCGTCGACGGTGACCTGGTGCTCCTCCATGCACTCCAGCAGCGCTGACTGGGTCTTGGGGGAGGCGCGGTTGATCTCGTCGCCCACCACGATGTTGGCGAAGACAGGGCCGGGCTTGAACTCGAACTCACGCGACTGCTGGTTGAAGGCGCTGACGCCCGTGATGTCGCTGGGAAGCAGGTCGGGGGTGAACTGCACGCGGCGCACCGGGCAGTCGATGGACCGCGCCAACGCCTTGGCCAGCATCGTCTTGCCGACGCCGGGCACGTCCTCGATCAGGAGGTGCCCCTCCGCCAGCATCACGGTGAGGGTCAGGCGGATGACATCGCTCTTTCCCTCGATCACCGACTCGATCGCCTCACGGATCCGATGCGCCGTGGCGACCAGACCTTCCAGCTCCTGTCCGACATCGTGGGTTATTCCCACTGGGCCTCCATGGGGGTGCGGCAGCCCCGCGCCGGGATCGTTATGCGGGGGGCTTTGCGATTCCTTCTTCATTGTGCTTACCGACACTACGATGCCGCAGGTTCCGGAGCGACTTTCCGTAATATTTCGGGTGAACAGGCTAAGTGTTCTTCTCCGGGGTCATGTTCCTGTCGCGCCGAGGTGCGAATCCCGTGACATAAGGCGACGTCGGGGCGGGTCCGGCCCCCCACTTCCCCCCACCCGCGGACCCCCTTTCCCGGCATCCCCGGCGAGAGCGGGCCAAGCGTGTCAAGGGCGGACGCCGACACGCCCGTGCGCCTGTGCGGGGGCCCTCTGGCGCTCCACTCCGCTCCACCCCGTCTGACCTGCGTAAACGCGAGCGGAACCCCGGTCGAATACCGTTTGAATCAGTTGACGGTGGGGAGAAGTGGAGTATGGTGGTGCGCAGTGGAGGGGCTGGGGTCCATGCGCCAGCCGTTCCACATGGCACGGGAGGTGGGGCCGGTGTTCCTCGGCACCCATCAACCGCGTCTGGATGAGAAAGGACGACTGTTCCTGCCGGCGAAGTACCGTGAGGAGCTGGCGGAGGGTCTTGTGATCACCAAGGGCCAGGAGCGGTGCCTCTACGTCTTTCCCGTGGAGGAGTTCCAGCGCATTACCGATGCGCTGCGCACCGCGCCTGTGACAGCCAAGGCCGTCCGCGACTACAGTCGTGTCTTCTTCGCGAGTGCTTCCGACGAGACGCCCGACAAGCAGGGGCGGATCACCATTCCCCAGAGCCTGCGTGAATACGCTGGCCTCCGCCGAGACTGTGCGGTCATCGGGGCCAACACCCGGCTGGAGATCTGGGACGCGACGGCCTGGGAGACCTACCTGGCCGACCAAGAGCAGGCGTTCTCCGAGCTGTCGGAGGAGGTGCTGCCAGGAGTCCTTTAGAAACGGTCGACTCGTCGGTGAAGACGTCGTTCGGCGAGGTCTCCACCCGCTCCCACGGTGCCTGGGAGACTCCCGGTCCACCACCAGCGCCGCCGCCAGCTGATGCACCTTCCCCGGTGTCAGGTGGCGGGGCGCGACCTGGGGACGCGGATGGGGACCTGGCCGGGCGAGCCGTTCACAGGGGTGGGGGCGTGAGCCCACCGGCGACAAGACGATACAAAAGCCGCATATCCGCGAGCAGGTAGTGTCCCGGGGTTGAACCGACACAACCATGGCGGCAAAGGGGGTTTGACCATGCATGTCGAAAATCATGCCGAGCCGGGCGGGCACGTTCCGGTGATGCTCCGCCGTGTCCTGGAGCTCCTCGCTCCCGCGCTCTCCGGTCCCAGCCCCGTTCTGGTCGACGCCAACCTGGGCCTTGGCGGTCACGCCGAGGCACTGCTGGCAGCGCATCCCGATCTTCACCTGGTCGGCATCGACCGCGATCCCACCGCCATCGAGCGGTCCACCGCGCGCCTGGCGCCGTACTCCGGGCGCGTGACCCTGGTGAGGGCGGTCTCCGACGAGCTTCCGGGGGTGCTTTCCCGCGCCGGGTTCCCACGGGTGGACGGCGTCCTGTTCGACCTGGGCGTCTCGTCCCCGCAGCTCGACGAGGCGGAGCGCGGATTCGCCTACTCCTACGACGCTCCACTCGACATGCGGATGGATCCCGAGCAGGAGCTCACGGCCGATGTGGTGGTCAACACCTACTCCGAGGGGGAGTTGACCCGCATCCTGCGCGACTACGGCGAGGAGCGCTTCGCGTCCCGCGTCGCGCGCTTCCTCATCAGGGAGCGCGCCGCGAGCGCCGTCACGTCCACCAAGCGACTTGCGGAGATCGTCCGCGAGGCGATCCCCGCCGCGACCCGACGAACCGGGGGAAATCCCGCAAAAAGAACGTTCCAGGCGTTACGGATCGAGGTGAATGGGGAGTTGACCGCTCTCGAACGGGCGCTTCCCGCCGCCCTCGACGCACTGGCGGTCGGAGGGCGCGTGGTCGTGCTCTCCTACCACTCACTTGAGGACCGGCTGACCAAGCAGGCCCTCACCGCGCGAACCAGGGACACCAGCCCTCCGGGGCTGCCCGTCCCGCTGCCGGCCCACCAGCCGAGGTTCCGCTTGGTGACGAGGGGAGCCGAGCTCCCAGACGAGGAGGAGGTCGCGCGCAACCCGCGCGCTGCCTCGGCCAGGTTGCGGGCCGCAGAGAGGATCCGGGAGCCGGAATGAGCGTTGACAAGGAGAACACCCAGGACACCGGCATGGGCGACGGCGCGATCGCGCTCGGTGAGAGGCCCTCGCGCGCGCCGGGTGGGGTCGCGGCGCCTCCGAGGCCCGAAAGGACCGTGCCCTCGGGGCCCGGGAGGACCGTTCCTTCGGGGCCCGGAAGGACCGTGCGGCGCTCCGCCGCGCCCCGCCCGGCGCGGCGCGGCGCGGCGACCAGGCCGGCCGCCGGTGGCGGCGCCGCCCAGGGCACGCGGCGGGCGTCCGCGCCGCGGGCCCCGTTCGTGCTGCTCGTCGTCGGCCTGCTGTGCGGCGGCCTGGTGAGCCTGCTGCTGCTCAACCTGGTGCTCGCGCAGGACTCTTTCAGGGTGAACGACCTGCGCAAGACCACCGAGCAGCTACGCCAGCAGGCCCAGGACAAGGACACCGAGGTCATGCTGAAGGACCAGCCGGGAGCGCTCGACCAGCGCGTCAAGAACGACGGCTCGGGCGTGAGGCCGGACACCACCGAGCCGGAGGTCCTCGTGGTCCAGGAGGGCTCGGGCGGCTCCGGCCGTGACGACACGGCGAACGCGGCGGGAGCGGACGCTCAGGCGCAGGCGGAGGTCGCGAGGCCGTGAGAGAAGGCGGCGGCCGTCCCCCGGGGCCGGGCCGCAGCGGGCCCGGCAACGGGCCCGGCGGTGGATCCGGGGGCGGGCGGGGCGGCCCCGGCGGCCCCCGGCGCACCTCCGGTTCCGGAGGGCGCACCGGACGGCCCGAGGGCCCCGGGCGTCCCGACGGCTCTGGAGGGCGTCCCGACGGCCCCGGGCGTCCCGGCTCCGGAGGGCGTCCAGGCGACGCCGATCGCCCCCAGGGTTCCGGACGTTCCGATGGCTCCGGCCGGTCGGAAGGCTCTGGACGTTCCGGCGGTTCCGGACGGCCGGAAGGCTCTGGACGTTCCGAGGGCTCTGGACGGATCGACGGCTCCGGGCGGGTTGACGGGGCCGGGCGGGCCAAGGGGCCGGGCCGGTCACAGGGATCCGGCCGGACCGACGGGCGCACCGGCCGTCCCGAGACGGCGCCCGGCTCCGCCGGGTCCGGCCGTCCGCCACGATCCGAGGCTTCCGGATCCGGACGGCCGCCCCGCCCCGACGGCCCGTCCAGGACGGGCGCGGCCGGACGCCCCCCAAGGCCCGGCAGGGGCGGGCCCGAGGCCACAAGCCCGCTGCCCCGCCGCCTCCTCGGCCAAGGCCGGGACTCGCGGCGCGTCCCGCCGGCGGGACGCGCCGGCATGGACGGGCCGACCCGCCGCGCGGTGCCCCCCCGTTCCTGGGCGCCCCGGCCCGTGGCCCCGCTGCGCCTCGGCAACCCGGCCCGGCGGATCAACATCGGCCTGATGGGCATGGCCGTCGTGCTGTCGCTGTTCGCCGGACGGCTCGTCCAGCTCCAGGGGCTCGACTCCAAGGTCTTCGAGGCCAAGGCCGCCTCGCTCCGGGTGCGCGAGGAGACGCTGCCCGCGCGCCGTGGCTCCATCACCGACGTCAACGGCCACGCGCTGGCCGTCACGGTGGAGGCCCGCGAGATCTCCGCGGACCCGACCAAGGTGCCGCCCGCCGAGCGCGACCAGGTCGCCACGACCCTCGCCACGGCGCTCGGCGCCGACAGGGCCGACATCGTGGCCAAGCTCTCCCTGCCGAGGACCCACTACACGCTGCTCGCGCGCGACGTCCCCCTCGGCACCGCCAAGAGCGTGCTCGACCTGAAGATCGACGGGGTCGCCGCCGCGCCGCAGTACCGCAGGCTCTACCCGGGCGGGAACCTCGCAGGCGGGCTGGTGGGCTTCGTCGGCGACGCGGGCACCGGCCTGACCGGGTTCGAGCAGACCTACGACAAGCTCCTCGGCGGCAAGGACGGCCGCCAGACCATCGAGATCGGCGGCACCGGGCAGCGCATCCCCATGACGCGGAGCACCCGGCAGGAGCCGGTGGCAGGGCAGGGCGTGCGGCTGACCATCGACCGCGACATCCAGTGGGCCGCGCAGGAGGCGATCGCCAAGCAGGTCAAGGCCGCGGGGGCCCGCAGCGGCAGCGTGATCGTCATGGACGTGCGCAACGGCCAGGTGCTGGCCATGGCCAACGCCCCGGAGGTCGATCTCAACAAGTGGAGGTCGCTTCCCGCCACCGACTGGGGCAACCGGGCGGTGTCGGAGGTCTTCGAGCCCGGCAGCACGAACAAGGTCATCACGGCCGCCGCCGCGCTGGAGGCGGGGGCGGTCAGGCCCGAGACGGTGTTCGAGGTCAAGGACAAGTACCAGTGCGCCGACCGGCTGCTCAGCGACGCCCACCCGCACCCGCCCGAGCATCTGACCTTCACGGGGATCATCGCCGAGTCCAGCAACGTAGGCACGATCATGGCCGCCGAGCGGATCGGCGACCAGTCGCTGTACGACATGCTCAAGGGGTTCGGCTTCGGCGCCAAGACCGGCGGGGGCTTCTACGGCGAGGAGGCCGGGCTGCTCCCCAAGCGCGAGTCGTGGTCGGGGAGCCAGCGGTGCACGATCGCCTTCGGGCAGGGCGTCTCGGTGACGGCCCTGCAGATGGCGAGCGTCTACCAGACCATCGCCAACGGAGGCGTGCGGATCACGCCGCAGATCGTCGCGGGCACGGTCGATCAGCACCACAGGCTCATCCCGGCGAAGGCGCCCAAGCAGACCAGGGTCATCGGTCCCCGTACGGCCAAGGACATCTCGCGGATGCTGGAGGCCGCGGTGAGCGCCGAGGGCAGCACCGGCTCGCTCGCCGCCATCAAGGGATACCGAGTAGCGGGTAAAACCGGCACCGCAATGCGATACGACGAGAACTGCCGAGGGTATTGCGGATATACCGCTACGTTTGTGGGGTTCACTCCCGCGGACGCGCCGCGTCTGGTGGTGCTGGCCGTCATTCAGGCACCCGAGAACGGCCACTTCGGCGGGGAGATCGCCGCGCCTGTGTTCAAGGATGTCATGACGTTCGCGTTGAAGAGCCGAAAGATTCCGCCGACCGGTACGACCGCTCCATCGGTGCGCATGAGCACCGACGGGTGACGGGGGAAGGTACGCTCTCGCCCGTGCGTCCCCCGTCGTCTATGCGTCCCACGGCATGCCCGGTCCGCCCGCTGTCCGGCCTGGCGGCCCTGCTCGGCGCGCCCTCCGGCGGCCCTCGCGCGCCGCTCGCCGCCGTCACCGGCATCACCATCGACTCGCGCCAGGTGCGCCAGGGCGATCTGTACGTCGCGCTGCCCGGCCGCGCCGCCCACGGCGCCGCGTTCTCCGGTGACGCCGTCGCCGGCGGGGCCGTCGCGATCCTGACCGACCCCGCCGGCCGTCCCGCCGCGGTCGCGGCCGGGGTGCCGGTGCTCGTGGTGCCCGACCCGCGCTCCGTGCTCGGCCAGGCGGCCGCCTGGGTGTACGGCCGGCCCGCCGCGGGCGTCGTCGTGCTCGGCGTGACGGGCACCAGCGGCAAGTCGACCACCACGTTCCTGCTGGAGGCGGGCCTGCGGGCCGCGGGCCACCGCACCGGCCTGATCGGCGGCGTGGAGATCCACGTGGGGGACAAGAGCTTCCCGCCCACGCTGACGACTCCCGAGGCCAGCGACCTGCAGGGCCTGTTCGCGCTCATGCGCGAGGAGGGCGTCACCGCCGCCGCCATGGAGGTGTCGAGCCACGCCCTGGCGCTCAAGCGCGTCGACGGCGTCTTCTACGACGTGGCGCTGTTCACCAACCTCTCGCAGGACCACCTCGACTTCCACAGCGACCTCGACGACTACTTCCTGACCAAGGCCCGGCTGTTCACCCCCGAGCTGTGCCGGGTGGGCGTGGTCAACATCGACGACGACCACGGCAGGGAGCTCGTGGGCCTCGCGAAGGTGCCCGTCACCACGTTCTCCGCCCGGGGCGCGCCAGAGGCCGACTGGCGGGCGCAGGACGTGCGTCTCGGCGCCGACGGCAGCACCTTCCGGGTGATCGGCCCCGGCGGCATCGAGGCCGACGTGTCGGTGGCCCTGCCGGGCCCGTTCAACGTCGCCAACACGCTGGGCGCGCTGGTCACCCTCGTGGAGGCCGGGGTGCCGCTGCAGGCCGCCGTGCACGGCGTGGGGACCGTCACCGGCGTCCCGGGCCGCATGGAGCGCGTGCCGGGCACCCGGGGCTTCCAGGCGATCGTCGACTACTCCCACAAGCCGGGCGCCGTCGAGTCGGTGCTGGCGGCGCTGCGCGAGGTCACCTCGGGCAGCCTGATCATCGTCCTCGGGTGCGGCGGCGACCGCGACCGGGGCAAGCGGCCCATGATGGGGGACGCCGCCGCGCGGCTCGCCGACGTGGCGATCCTCACCAGTGACAACCCCCGCACCGAGGACCCTTTGCGGATCCTCGGCGAGATGCTGGAGGGGGCACTCGGCGTGCCCCCGCACGAGCGCGCCCATGTGATCATGGAACCCGACAGGGCCGCGGCGATCGACCTCGCGATCGGCCGGGCCGTACCCGGCGATGTGGTCGTCGTCGCCGGCAAGGGCCATGAGCAGGGTCAGTACATCGACGGTGAAGTGCTGCCGTTCGACGACAGGCAGGTGGTCGCCGAGGCCATCGGCAGACGAGAGCGCATGTGACCGACGGCGTTGTGCGAGGCTGAGCCGGTAGCCCGGCCGGGCGCCCAGGGGCGAGGCGCGGGCCCCCCGCACACCCACGAGCAGCTTGTATGGAAGTAGGGAAGAAACGAATGATCCCGTTGCCGCTGGCAAGGATCGCCGAGATCACCTCGGGTGCCCTCGCGGGCATGGCCGATCCCCGCGCCGTGGTCCGCGGGCCCGTCCTGATCGACTCGCGCGCCGCCGAGCCCGGATCGCTGTTCGTGGCGATCAGGGGGGAGCGGGCCGACGGGCACGACTTCGCCGCCCAGGCATGTGAGGCCGGCGCGGTGGCCGTGCTCGCGAGCCGGCCCGTGGAGGCGCCCTGTCTCATCGTGGGCGACGTCCTCACGGCGCTGGCCGAGCTGGCCACCGCCACGGTCGCCGCGCTGCCGCGCACGACCGTCGTCGGCGTCACCGGGTCGGCGGGGAAGACCACCACCAAGGACCTGCTCGCCAGGCTGACCGCGCTGATCGGCCCGACGGTCGCCCCCGTCGGCTCCTACAACAACGAGATCGGCCACCCCCTCACGGTGCTGAGGGCCGGCGAGGACACCCGGTTCCTCGTCCTCGAACTCAGCGCCCGTTCCGAGGGCCACATCGCCGACCTGGCGCGCATCGCCCCGCCCAAGATCGGCGTGGTGCTCAACGTCGGCACCGCCCACCTCGGCGTGTTCGGCGGCCGCGAGCAGATCGCCAAGGCCAAGGGCGAGCTGGTCGAGGCGCTGCCCGCAGGCGGGGTCGCGGTGCTCAACGCCGACGACCCGCTCGTACGGCCCATGGCCGAACGCACCCAGGCCCGCGTCAGCTGGTTCGGCCGCTCCCCGGGCGCGGGCGTGCGGGCCGAGAACGAGACGATGGACGAGCGTGGCAGGGCGTCGTTCAGGCTGGTGACCCCGTCGGGCGCCGCGGACGTACGGCTGCGCCTCTACGGGGCGCACGCCGTCGAGAACGTCCTCGCCGCCGCGGCGGCCGCGTACGAGCTGGGCCTGCCGGTGGCGACCATCGCCGAGGAGCTCTCGCGCGCCGAGCCGCGCAGCCGGTGGCGCATGGAGGTCACCGACCGGCCCGACGGCGTGACCGTGATCAACGACGCGTACAACGCCAACCCCGACTCCATGCGCGCGGCGTTCCAGACGCTCGGCGTCCTCGGCGGGGAGCGGCGCAGGTTCGCCGTGATCGCCTCGCTGCGCGAGCTCGGGGACGAGAGCGACACGCTGAACGAGGGGGTCGGCCGGCTCGCCGCCGAGGCCGGCCTCACCGGGCTGTGGGTGGTCGGGGAGAATCCCTGGCCGGTCCTCGCGGGCGCCAAGGGGGCTCCGGCCGTCCATGTGCCGGCCGCGGCCGACGCCGCGGCCGAGCTGGCCGCACAGCTGCGTCCAGGGGACGTGGTGCTCGTCAAGGGCCCCCGCGCCGCCGGTCTCGAACGCGTCGCCGAGGCGCTGCTGGGCGGTGATGCCCGATGATGGACGTCCTCGTCGCCGCGGCGGTGGCGCTGCTGCTGTCGATGCTCGGCACCCCTCTGGCGATCAGGCTGTTCAGCCGCCGCGGCTACGGTCAGAACATCCGTGAGGAAGGGCCCTCCGGCCACCACGAGAAGCGCGGCACGCCCACCATGGGCGGCACGGTCCTGGTCATCGCCGCGCTCATCGGGTTCGCCTGCTCCCACCTCGCCACGTGGACGCCGCCCACGGTCTCCGCCGTGCTGGTGCTGTTCCTCATGGCCGGGCTCGGCACGGTCGGCTTCCTCGACGACTTCATCAAGATCTACAAGCAGCGGAGCCTCGGCCTGCGCAGCGGGGCCAAGGCCCTCGGGCAGCTCATCGTCGGCGCCGTCTTCGCGGTGCTGGTGGTCCGGTTCCCGAACGCCTACTCGATCACGCCCGCCGAGACGCGCCTGTCGTTCCTTCGGGACTTCGGGCCGTCGGTCGGCATCGTGGTCTTCACGATCTGGGTCCTCATCATGATCGTGGGCTTCTCGAACGCCGTGAACCTCACCGACGGCCTCGACGGCCTCGCCAGCGGCGCCACCGGCGTCGTCCTCGCGGCCTACGTGCTGATCGGCAACTGGCAGCTCCGCAACAGCTGCCTGAACCAGCTCGGCCCGAGCTGCTACTGGGTGCGCGATCCGCTGGACCTCGCGGTGGTGGCGGCGGCCGTCCTCGGCGCGCTGGTCGGCTTCCTGTGGTGGAACGCCCCGCCCGCGAAGATCTTCATGGGCGACACCGGCTCCCTGGCCCTCGGCGGGGTGCTCGCCGGGCTGGCGATCACCACGCGCACGCAGTTCCTTCTGTTCATCCTCGCCGGCCTGTGCGTCATCATCACCGCCTCGGTCATCATCCAGGTCGGCTTCTTCAAGATGACGGGCAGACGGGTCTTCCGCATGGCCCCGCTCCAGCACCACTTCGAACTGGCGGGCTGGGCCGAGACGACCATCGTGGTCCGCTTCTGGCTGATCGCCATGCTGTGCGCCGCCGCCGGCCTCGGGCTGTTCTACGTCGAGTGGATGCCCAAGCAATGAGCACCGTCTGCGTGGCGGGGCTCGGGGTGTCGGGGATGGCCGCCGCCCGCGGTCTCGCCCGTACGGGCGCGCACGTCATCGTGGTGGAGACCGGAGACGGCGAGCGGCAGCGGGCCGCCGCGGCCGAGCTGGCCGCGCTCGGCGTGGAGGTGCGCTTCGGCGGCGGGCTGCCGCCCGAGGCCGCCATGGTCGTCACCTCGCCGGGCTGGCGTCCCGACCACCCCCTCCTGCTGGAGGCGGCGGCCAGGGGCGTCGAGGTGATCGGCGAGGTCGAGCTGGCCTGGCGGCAGCGGCCCGAGGGCGCCGCCCCCTGGCTGGCACTCACCGGCACCAACGGCAAGACCACCGCGGTGCGCATGCTCACCGCCATGCTGAGGGCCGCCGGGCACGACGCGGCGGCCGTGGGCAACGTCGGCACCCCCATCGTCGAGGCCGTCGGCGGGCCGTACGACGTGCTCGCGGTCGAGCTGTCCAGCTTCCAGCTCCACTGGTCGTCGAGCCTGGCCCCCCGCGCCGCCTCGATACTCAACGTGGCCGACGACCACCTCGACTGGCACGGCTCGATGGAGGAGTACGCCCGCACCAAGGCCCGCGTCTACGAGCGCGCCGAGGTCGTCGTCCACAACGCCGACGACGCGTGGTCGGCCCGCCTGGCCGCGCCGTACGCCGGCGGGCCCGCGCGGGTGGCCGGCTTCACGCTCGGCGTGCCCGCGCGCGGGCAGCTCGGCCTCGTGGAGGATTTGCTCGTCGACCGCGCCTTCGTCGAGGACCCCGACGGGGGGGCCGAGGAGCTCGCGACGCTGGCCGACGTCCGCCCGTTCGCCCCGCACAACGTGGCCAACGCGCTGGCCGCCGCGGCGCTGGCACGCGCGCACGGGGTCCCCGCCGCCGCCGTGCGGCAGGGACTGCTCAACTACGTGCCCGACCCGCACCGCATCGCCCACGTCGCGCGCCTCGCCGAGGTCGACTACGTGGACGACTCCAAGGCCACCAACCCGCACGCCGCCGCCGCGTCCCTGGCCTCCTACTCCACCATCGTGTGGATCGCCGGGGGGCTGCTCAAGGGCGCCGACGTCGACGACCTCGTGCGGCGGGCGGCGGGCCGGTTGCGCGGAGCCGTCCTCCTCGGGGCCGATCGGGCACGAATTCGCCAGGCTCTGGCGCGACACGCGGCGAATGTTCCGGTCGTGGAGGTCGATGGGCAAGACACTGGGGTCATGGACCGTGTCGTCACCGAAGCCGCCAGGCTCGCCTCCCCGGGGGACACCGTGCTGCTCGCCCCCGCCGGCGCGTCGCTGGACATGTTCGCCGACTACGGCGCCCGTGGGGAGGCCTTCGCCCGAGCCGTCCACCGCCTGCGGGCGCGATGAGCGACGTCCCGATCGCGCCGGGGCGCGCGCAGGCCGCCGGATGGCGGCGCGAGCGGCTGTCCGCCCTCGGCGAGCTGCTGAACCGCCCGCTCACTTCCTACTACCTGGTGCTCGGGTGCAGCGCGCTGCTGCTGGCGCTCGGGCTGATGATGGTGCTGTCGGCCTCCAGCATCGAGGCGCTGCAGAAGACGGGGAACCCCTTCTACTGGTTCCTCAAGCAGTCGCTGTCGGTCGGGCTCGGCATCCCGGTGATGTGGATCTGCTCGCGGCTGCCGCAGCGGTTCTTCCGGCTCGCCGGCTACCCCCTGATGGCCTTGTCCATCATCGGCCTGATCATGGTCATCTTCATCGGCGAGACCGAGCTGGGCGCCCAGCGGTGGATCTACATGGGCGGGCTCACCATCCAGCCGTCCGAGCCCGCCAAGCTCGGCCTGGTGCTCTGGGGCGCCGACCTGCTCGCGCGCAAGGCCAAGGGCGGCCTCATCGAGTGGCGGCAGCTCCTGATCCCCCTCATGCCCGGCACCGCGATCCTCGCGGTCATGGTCATGCTCGGGCGCGACCTCGGCACCACGCTCGTGCTCATGCTGATATTCCTGGCGCTGCTGTGGGTCGTCGGCGCGCCGCTGCGGCTGTTCTCCGGCATCCTCGCCGTCGCCGCGCTGGCCACCATCATCATGATCAGCGTCGAGGGCTACCGCTCGGCCCGCATCGAGGGCTGGCTGGACGTCTGGGGCAACGCCCAGGGGTCGGGGTACCAGGCGGCGCAGGGGCAGATCGCGATGGGCTCGGGCGGCTGGTTCGGGCTCGGCCTCGGCAGCAGCAGGCAGAAGTGGAGCTGGGTGCCACACGCCGAGAGCGACTTCATCTTCTCCATCATCGGCGAGGAGCTGGGGCTCATGGGCACGCTGCTCGTGGTCGCGCTCTTCGGCCTCCTCGGGTACGCCGGGCTGCGCGTGGCGTCCCGCGTCAAGGACCCGTTCATCCGGCTGACGGCCTCCGCCGCCGTGGCCTGGATCGCAGGTCAGGCCATCGTCAACATCGGCGCGGTCATCGGTGTGCTGCCCATCACCGGCATCCCGCTGCCGCTCGTGTCCTACGGTGGGTCGGCGCTGTTGCCCACGCTGGCGGCGCTCGGCATGCTGCTGTCGTTCGCCAAGCGCGAGCCCGGCGCGGCCGCCGCGCTCGCCGCTCGTGGACCCGGGCCCGCGGCGCGGGCTCTAAGCTGGCTTGGCCTGGGTCGCACGCTGGCGAAGATTCGCCGGACGGGGCGGCCCCGACCGACATCGAGGCACGTGGAGTGAAAGGACCGACATGAGGGTGGTCCTCGCAGGCGGCGGCACCGCCGGCCACATCGAACCCGCCCTGGCGCTGGCCGACGCGCTTCGCAGGCAGGACCCGAGCATCGGGATCACCTGCCTCGGCACCGAGCGCGGCCTGGAGACCAGGCTGGTTCCCGCGCGCGGGTACGAGCTGGCGCTGGTGCCCGCGGTCCCGCTGCCGCGCGCCATCACGCCGCAGCTGCTGACGGTCCCCGGCCGGCTGGCCGGGGCGATCAACGCGGCCGCCGGCGTCATGGACCGCGTGCGGGCCGACGTGCTGGTCGGCTTCGGCGGGTATGTCGCGACCCCCGCCTACCTCGCCGCCCGGCGGCGCGGGGTGCCGATCGCGGTGCACGAGGCGAACCCGCGTCCCGGCCTCGCCAACCGGCTCGGCGCCCGGCTCACCGACCACGTGTTCACCGGCCATCCCGACGCCGCGCTGCCCCACGCCGAGTACGTCGGCATCCCGCTGCGGCGCGAGATCGTCGCGCTCGACCGGCTGTCGACGGGCGACAAGGCCAGGTCCTACTTCGGCCTTGAGAACGACCGGCCGACGCTGCTGGTCTTCGGCGGCTCGCAGGGGGCGCGCGCCATCAACGAGGCGGCCCTCGCCTCCGCCCCGGCCCTGCGCCACGCGGGCGTCCAGGTGCTCCACGTGATCGGCCCGAAGAACACCGTCAGCCAGGAGCCCCCGCCCGGCGACCCGCAGTACGTCGTGCTGCCCTACGTCGACCGCATGGATCTGGCGTACGCGGCCGCCGACTTCGTGCTGTGCCGCAGCGGGGCGATGACCTGCGCCGAGCTCACCGCCGTGGGGCTCCCCGCGGCGTACGTGCCTCTGCCGCACGGCAACGGCGAGCAGAAGCTCAACGCGATGCCGATCGTCGAGGCCGGGGGAGGGATGATGGTCGACAACGCCGACCTGAACGCTGATTGGATCATCCAGACGGTGCTTCCCGTCCTGCGCGACCCCGAGCGGGTGGTGGCGATGTCCGACGCCGCCTCGCGGATGGGCCGCAAGGACGCCGACACGGTGCTGGCACGCAAGGTCATCGAGATCGTCTCCGCCGGAGGCCGCCGATGAGCCTTGTGAAGCTGATCGAGCCGGTGGCCGCGGGCGACCTCGGCCGGGTGCACTTCATCGGCATCGGCGGCTCCGGCATGTCCGGCATCGCGCGCATCCTGCTCAAGCGCGGCGTCGACGTGTCAGGGAGCGACGCCCGCAGCTCGCAGATGGTGTCCGAGCTGCGCGAGCTCGGCGCCACCGTGCACGTGGGCCACGCCGCCTCGCACATCAGGAACGTCGACACCGTGGTGGTGTCCACCGCGATCCGCGACTCCAATCCCGAGCTCGGCGAGGCGCTGCGCCAGGGGCTGCGCGTCATCCCGCGCGCCGCCGCGCTCTCCGCCGTGATGGTCGGGCGCGTCGGCATCGCGGTCGCCGGCACGCACGGCAAGACCACCACCACCTCGATGCTCACGGTCGCCCTGCAGAAGTGCGGGCGCGACCCCTCCTACTGCGTGGGGGGCCAGCTCGTGACCACCGGCCTCGGGGCCGACGAGGGCGCGGGAGACGTCTTCGTGGCCGAGGCCGACGAGAGCGACGGGTCCTTCCTCATGCTCGCCCCCCGGGTGGCGGTGGTGACCAACGTCGAGGCCGACCACCTCGACAACTACGGCGACCCGCAGGCGGTGCATGACAGCTTCGCCCGCTTCGTCGAGCGCATCGGCTCGGCGCTGGTGGTCTGCGCCGACGACCCGGGCGCCGCTGCGCTGATCCCGCTGGCGCGTGCCCGTGGCCTGCTCGTGCGCACCTACGGCGAGTCAGAGGACGCCGACCTCCGCGTCGTGGACATCGCTCCCGACGGGTTCGGGGTCGCGTTCACGGTGGAGGGCAAGGGCGACGTCCGGCTGGCGGTGCCGGGCCGCCACAACGCGCTGAACGCCACCGCTGCGCTGGCGGTGGCCGAGGAGCTCGGGGTCCCGTTCGACGAGTTCCGCGACGGGCTCGCGGCGTTCACCGGGGCCAAGCGCCGCTTCGAGGCCAAGGGCGAGGCGGCCGGGGTCGCGGTGTTCGACAGCTACGCCCACCACCCGACCGAGCTGGCCGCCGACCTGCGCGCCGCCCGCGACGTGGTCGCGTCGTTCTCCGGGCCGTCCGGCCGCGTCATCGCGGTCTTCCAGCCCCACCTGTACTCCCGCACCCGCTTCTTCGCCGACGAGTTCGGAGCCGCGCTCGGGCTGGCCGACGAGGCCATCGTCCTCGACGTCTACGGCGCCCGCGAGGACCCCGAGCCCGGGGTCTCCGGCGCCCTGGTCGCCGGCAAGGTCCCGCTCCCGCCCGAGCAGGTGATCTACGTGCCCGACCGGGCCTCGGTCCCGGCCATCGTGGCCGAGCGGGCCCGGCCGGGTGACGTCGTGCTCACCATGGGCGCGGGAGACGTGACCGAGCTCGGCCCGCACATCGTCGCCGAGCTCGCCTCGCGGTGAGCCAGTCGGCGTGGCGCACGGCCTTCGCCGTCCTGCTGTCCTGCGGGGTGGTGGGAGCGGCCGCCTGGCTGGTGTTCTTCTCGCCGGTCCTCGGCGTGCGCGACATCGCCATCTCGGGGAACCTCACGCTTCCCGGCGACCAGGTCCGCCAGGCGGCGGCGGTGCCCGACCGCCAGCCGATGGCCATGGTCGACCTGGAGACGGTCCGGAGCAGGATCGCCGCGCTGCGGCAGGTCGAGTCGGTCGAGGTGGAGCGGAACTGGCCGGCCACCCTCAGCGTCCGCCTGGTGGAGCGCAGGCCGGTGGCGGTCGTCCTCGGGGGCGGCAAGGCGTCGGTGGTCGACCGGCACGGGGTCGTGATCGAGGTCAGGGACGTCGCCCCGGGCGGCCTTCCCGCCCTCCACGTCGACCGTTTCGCCGCGGACGACCCCGCCACCAAGGCCGCGCTCGCGGTCGCCGGCGGCCTTCCCGGCGATCTGGCGCGCAGAGTCGAGATGGTGCGGGCCGTGTCGCCGGACGATGTCTCACTTCGCCTGGCCGACGGCCGTACGATCGTGTGGGGCGGGGCCGAGCGCACCCGTGACAAGGCGCGCATCGCCCTCACGCTGCTCCAACGCCCGGCCGACAGTTACGACGTCAGCTCACCGGATGTCGTGACAGTCAAGTGATATGCCCCACAGCCGGACAGGATCCGGCAGGAGCGAATGGGACAGGCTGCGACACGCCGGGCGAGCTTGCGGCGCGGTGAGTTGACCCTGGGGGAGGGGCAACCCTACTGTCCGTATCATTCCTCAGGTTGACATAACTCTAAATCTCAACTTGAGGGTGAGAGTTAAACAAGAAGGTCCGGCCCCGTTTCGGGCTTCACGTAATGCAAGTAAACGAGCGGAAAGGCCCCTCGTCGTGGCAGCACCGCAGAACTACCTCGCGGTCATCAAGGTCGTCGGCATCGGCGGCGGCGGAGTGAACGCCGTGAACCGGATGATCGAGGAGGGACTCAAGGGCGTCGAGTTCATCGCCATCAACACCGACGCCCAGGCGCTGCTGATGAGTGACGCCGACGTCAAGCTGGACGTGGGCCGCGAGCTCACGCGCGGCCTCGGCGCGGGAGCCAATCCCGAGGTCGGGCGCAAGGCCGCCGAGGACCACCGCGAGGAGATCGAGGAGGTGCTCAAGGGCGCCGACATGGTCTTCGTCACGGCGGGCGAGGGCGGCGGCACCGGCACGGGCGGAGCGCCCGTCGTGGCGAACATCGCCCGGTCGCTCGGCGCGCTGACCATCGGTGTCGTGACCCGGCCCTTCAGCTTCGAGGGGCGGCGGCGCGCGGCGCAGGCGGAGGCGGGCATCGAGACCCTCCGCGACGAGGTCGACACGCTCATCGTCATCCCGAACGACCGCCTGCTGTCGATCTCCGACCGCCAGGTCAGCGTGCTCGACGCCTTCAAGGCGGCCGACCAGGTGCTGCTCTCGGGTGTGCAGGGCATAACCGACCTCATCACCACCCCCGGTCTGATCAACCTGGACTTCGCCGACGTGAAGTCGGTCATGTCGGGCGCGGGTTCGGCGCTGATGGGCATCGGCCACGCGCGCGGGGACGACAGGTCCGTCGCCGCGGCCGAGATGGCGGTGTCCAGCCCGCTGCTGGAGGCGAGCATCGACGGGGCCCACGGGGTCCTGCTGTCCATCGCGGGCGGGTCCGACCTCGGGCTCTTCGAGATCAACGAGGCGGCGCAGCTGGTGTCCAACGCCGCCGCGCTGGACGCCAACATCATCTTCGGCACGGTCATCGACGACGCCCTCGGCGACGAGGTGCGGGTCACGGTGATCGCCGCGGGCTTCGACGAGCCCGAGCCGGAGAAGCCGGCCGCCCCGCCGCAGCCCGCCGCGCGCCCCCAGCCCGCGGCGCGTCCCGCCCCGCAGGCGGCGCCGGCGCCCGTGTCCCAGCCGAGCCAGCAGTCCCGCCCGGTCACATCGGGTTTCCCCGCGCCCAAGAGCGAGCCGGCGCGCGCCGAGCAGCGCCCGGCCCCGGTACGTCCGCTGCCGCCCGCGCAGCCCGCTCCGGTGACCCAGGCCGCGCCTCCGCCCCCGGCGCCGGAGCCCGCTCCCGCGCCCGACCCGGCGCCCGTGACCGCTTCGGCTCCCACCCCGTTCGGGCGTGAGACCGGGGAGTCCTCGAACAGCTCGCATGGCTCCGCCTCGCATTCCGAGCAGCAGCTCCAGGGGCCGGTGTCGATCCCGAGGCCGGCGCCCGAGCCGCCCACTCCCATCACCTCCCGCGTCTCCGAGCCCGCCCGGCGCCGTCCGGTGGTCTTCGAGGAGCAGGAAGAGGAGCTGGACGTCCCTGACTTCCTGAAGTGAGTGCCGGCACGTGCCTGTTCCCCTCCGGGGAGCCGGGCACGTGCCGCGCTCGCGACGTCGTCCCATCCGCATGTTCCTGACCTTCTGAAGTGACCGAACCCCCACGTGAAGAACGCGAACACCACACGACGCGACGAGATCGCGGCGAGCCTGGCCGAGGTGGAGCGCCGGATCGCCGGCGCCTGTGAGAGGGCCGGGCGCGCGCGCCGGGACGTCACCCTTGTCGCGATCACCAAGACCTATCCCGGCTCCGACGTGAGAATCCTCGCCGGGCTCGGCATCCGCGACGTCGGCGAGAACCGCGACCAGGAGGCCGCCGCCAAGGCCGCCGAATGCGCCGACCTGCCTCTGACGTGGCATTTCGTCGGGCAGCTCCAGACGAACAAGGCCAGGTCCGTCGTCTCCTACGCCGACGTGATCCACTCGGTCGACCGCGCGCGGCTGGCCGGGGCCCTGGGCCGCGAGGCCGTCAAGGCGGGCCGGCGGGTCACCTGCCTGGTCCAGGTAGCCCTGGACGACGATCCGGGCCGCGGCGGAGTGCCGCCGGCGGAGCTGCCGGCCATGGCAGACCTGATCGCCGGGACCGAGGGTCTGGCCCTCGGCGGCGTCATGGCGGTGGCCCCACTCGGGGGCGATCCAAATAGGGCGTTCGCGAGGCTTTCAGAACTTTCATCTGTTCTAAGGGTGATCCATCCGGATGCGTCCGTCGTTTCGGCGGGAATGAGTGGAGATCTGGCCGAGGCGATCGCGCATGGAGCGACACACGTGCGTGTCGGTACGGCGTTGCTCGGTCGCCGGAAGCCCTTCGTCAGGTAATGTCCCCCCGAGTGGACCTTGATGTCCATGTATCCGAGCAGAGGTCGACAGCGGTGCCTTAGGTTGCCTTGGGTACGGCGACCATGAGCAGGAGGACGACGTAGCGATGGCCGGCGCGATGCGCAAGATGGCGGTCTACCTCGGTCTCGTGGAGGACGACCGCTACCCGGATTATGGCAATTACGCCGACGACGAGGATTACACGGACGACTATGTCGACCGGCGCCGCGGTGACGAGCGCGGGCTTGGAACGCCCCAAGACGGCCAGGAGGAGGTCGAGACCCCGGTCCCGGCTCCGAGGTCCGGGTCCGCGGTCGTCGAGCGCCGTACGACCGATCTGGCGCGAATCACAACCCTTCATCCTCGTACGTACAACGAAGCGCGAACGATCGGCGAGCACTTCCGCGAGGGAACTCCCGTCATCATGAACTTGACAGAAATGGTCGACAGCGACGCCAAGCGTCTTGTTGATTTCGCGGCAGGTCTGGTCTTTGGCCTACATGGCAGCATTGAACGTGTTACCAACAAGGTGTTCCTGTTGTCCCCTGCCAACGTCGAGGTGACCGCCGAGGACAAGGCCCGAATCGCGGAACGCGGGTTCTTCAACCAGAGCTAGAGTTCCACCATGAACAGTGAACGGCCAGACATGGCCCGCCCGGACCGAGGTCGGCAGATCGGGATGGAGGCAGGACGCGACCGTGGGGATCGTTAAGGACATCTTGGTCGGAGTCCTGTACATCTATCTCATACTGTTGATCGGCAGGATGATCTTCGAGACGGTGCAGGCGTTCGCCCGCTCCTGGCGTCCCACAGGGCTCGTCCTGGTGCTCGCGGAAGCCACATACACGGCAACCGATCCACCTCTCAAGTTCCTCCGCCGTTTCATTCCGCCCCTCCGGTTGGGTACGGTGGCCTTTGACCTAAGCTTCACAGTGCTGTTCATTGTGGTCTTGGTCATGATCCAAATCGTGTCCGCGCTTCGTTTTTGATCGGGTACCGTCCTCCGGACAGACTCCGAGCGCGCCAAGGAGACCGAAATGCCGCTGACGCCCGCTGATGTGCGGAACAAGCAGTTCAGTACCACCCGGCTGCGGCCGGGGTACGACGAGGAAGAAGTCGACGCCTTCCTTGATGAGGTGGAGGCCGAGCTCGACCGCCTCATCCAGGAGAACGAGGAGCTTCGTGCGAAGCTGACCGAGTGCCTGCGTGGCAAGGTGCCGGGTGGGATGGGCATGAGCATGGCGCCCGCCCCGGTGGCCGAGCCCAAGCCCGAGATGATGATGCCGCAGCCGGAGCCCATGAAGCCACCGGAGCCCATCAGGCCCGAGCCTGTCCCCGTCGGCATGGGAATGCCCCCCGCCGAGGACAACATGGACACCGCCGCCCGCGTGCTCGCCCTGGCGCAGCAGACCGCGGACCAGGCGATCGCCGACGCGCGCCGCGAGGCCGACGAGACGGTCACCCGGGCGCGGCGCGAGGCCGACGAGGTCCTCGGCAAGGCCCGCCGCCAGGCCGAGCAGATCATCGGTGACGCCCGTGCCCGCGCTGAGACGCTTGAGCGCGACGCGCAGGAGCGCCACAGGCAGGCGATGGGCTCGCTGGTGCAGACCCGTGACGAGCTTGAGCGCAAGGTCGAGGAGCTGCGGAGCTTCGAGCGCGAGTACCGCAGCAGGCTGAAGCTCTACCTTGAGAACCAGCTCGCCGAGCTCAACGTGTCGGCCGAGGGCAGTGGCGGCTTCCCCGTCGTGGGTGCTCAGATGGGCGGGGCTCCTGCCATGTCCCACGCTGTCGCTCCCGGTGGCCAGCAGCAGATCCCCGGTGGCCAGAACAACCCGTTCGGCCCCGAGCCCACGCAGCACTCCGGAGCCTTCCAGGGAGTCGACGGCCCCCACAACGATCGCCGTTAGGGTAACGGGTCAGGTTCCTCACCGACCCGCGACTTGGAGTCCCTGTGATCTACCTCAGCGCCATTCTGGTGGTGCTCGCCTTCGGCCTGCTGGTCGCGGGCGTGGTGACCGGAACAGCGGTCCTGGTCATGTGGTCGATCGTGGTCAGCGTGCTGTCCGCGGTCTTCCTTATGATCGGGGCGCTGCTGCGTCGCCATGAGTTGTTCCCCTCCGGCGGCACTACGGCGGCCACCGCGTCGCCGATGCCCGTGGCAGGCGCCGGAGTCGCGGGTGGCTCGATGGGCCGTCCCGGTGGAGTGGCGGCTTCCCCGGGGGTCCCCCTCATGGCCGCGCCCCACTTGGGGTTCCAGACGGCCACGCTGGCTCCGCCGCGGGCGTTCCCCGCGACAGGGCCGGGGCGTGGCGCGGGAGGCGGGCCGTCCGCCGACGCGATCGTGCTGGTCATCTCCGGGCGCAAGCGGTTCCACCTGCGTGGGTGCCGCCAGCTCGCCGGGCGCGAGTTCGAGGAGCTGACGTACGAGGAGGCCCGCGAGGAGGGCTTCACGGCCTGCACCACCTGCCTCCCCGACGGCTACAAGCCCGACACCGCCCGCAAGTCCGACAGCGTCCGCACCCCCGAGCCCACCCCCCGCACCACGGAGACCGGCCACAGATCCGAGCCTGGCGACAGGCCCGAGACAGGTCGCGCGTCCGAGACAGGTCGCACGTCCGAATCCGGACGGGGCTCCGAGGTCGGCGGCACGGGCGCGGCGGGCGACAGGGCGGCGACCGGCTCCGGCACAGGGCACAAGCCTGAAGGCCAGGCCGCGACCAAGCCCGAGCACCAGGCCGAGAGCCGGAACGAGGCCGAGGGCAAGGCCGCCGAGACGGGACGCGGGCCCGCGTCCGGTTACAGGTCCGATGAGACGCGGCCGGTGCCCCAGGTCCCCGCCAAGTCACCGATGGATCCGATCGAGAAGACTCCCGGGCGCGCCGGGACTCAGACCGGTTCCTCTTCATCGGGTCCGATCGAGAAGACTCCCGGGCGCGCCGGGACTCAGGCCGGCTCCTCTTCCTCCGGTTCCGCCGCGGACGCCGAGACCGAGCGTCCCGACGGGGAGCAGTCCTCCACCTGGCGGTCCGAGGCATGGTTCGCGGCTCCTTCCCCGGGCTCGTCCACTGACAAGCCGCCGACCGGCAGCCCTTCGAGCAGCTCTTCGGGCGAACCCGGTGGCTCCTCCTCCGCGAAGAAGCCTGGCCCCTCTTCCACGCCGATCGACCTTCCGATCACCCCCGTCAAGCTTCCCGAGGCCCTCTCCCCCTTCGAGGCCTTCAAGCGTTCGGACCCGCCAAAGCCGTCAGCCGGCACGAGCAAGCCGTCAGCCGGGCCGGGCAAGCCGTCGGCCGGTGACGCGAGGCCCGGAGAGCCCGTTGGCGGGGGGCCCCGCACGGCGTCATCCGACCCGAGCCCCTCCGCGGGCAAGCCCGGAACGGCAGGCATGAAGCCCGCCGAGGCTCACGACGACGACAACGACGATGATCCGGTCGTCGTGGTCAGCGGCGCGCCCCGCCCGGCCGCCACCCCCGGCAAGACGGCCACCACCAGCGACAGGACGGCCGCCACCCCCGGCAAGGCGGACACGTCCAAGGACGCCGACTCCGCGAAGAGCGCAGGACCGGAGAGAAGGACCGACTCCGCGAAGAGCGCCGGACCCGAGCGAGGGACCGAGCCCGGCAAGAGCGCCGGGCCCGAGAAGGGCGCTGGGCCCGAGAAGGGCGCCGTCAGTCCTGCCGCCGGGAAGCCCGCGAAGCCGGAGAAGGCCACCGCGACTTCGGGTGGCGCGGGCTCCACCGGCGCCAACCCCAAGCCGGCCGCGCCCGCCGAGAAGCCGTCGAAGCCGCAGCCGGACGGCGGCACCCCCGAGCGGTCCGACACCGGCCCCGCCCGCAGGGACACCGACGCCAAGCGCGGGGACAGCGACTCCACGAGCGGGCACAGCGACGTCGAGCCGGGGGACACCGGCACCCCGTCAAGTGATGCCGGTGACAAGCCGAGCGGCGCCGGTGACAGGCAGACCGGTACAGGGGACGGGCAGGGCACCGCCGGGGACAGGCCGAGGAAGAGTGACTCGACCGTCGAGGTGATGCGCCCCGGCATCGTCAAGGTCATCCCCGGCACCCGGCGTTACCACAGCTCCGCCTGCCCGCTGATCAAGGGATCGGACCCGGGCACCCTGGAGACGATGTCCAAGCCCGACGCCGAGGCCGCCGGCCTGACCCACTGCTCCGTCTGCGACCGCGACGACTGAAGCTTTCAACGTTTCCCCCCCGGCCCGCGACTCCTGACGGGCCGGGCCGCGTGTTCGCGACCGCGTCGGCCGAGCGGCGATCCCGGGTGACATGGGGTCACGTGCGGGGACCATGGTTCATCCGCCGGCGCTTCGGGCGAGCCGCGATGGGACAGGAGATCGCTTGGGCGCCGGTCCCTTATCTCCAGCACGACGGTGGCGACGGTCGACGGGCCCTCGAAGGCGATGACGTGCTCCAGGTGGGCCAGCGCGCGTGCCGTCTCCTCGGCCTCGGTCGTGGCGTAGAAGTGCGAGCGGTACAGGTAGGGGCCGGCGTCCCGAGTCCGACTGGAACCCGGAGCCGGGCCCGGATACGGCCGGAGGGGTCGCCGGTGTGGCCTTGAACGGTGGGTGTCAGTGACCTCGCCGCTGGAATCGGCTCATCGGCCGGGCTACGCGGGATGAACGTTCACGTGCTTCTCGGGGCTTGAGACAGGCCGGGTGGTTCGGGTTTCTGCTTCGGCCTGGCGCATCAGGACGAGGAGGCGTTGCGGGGTGGTGGCTTCCACGATGACGCCGGTCGTGTGGATCAGACCCGAGAAGGCGCAGAACCTCCTCCGCCAACTCGCCCACATGACGACCCACCCGGCGTTCTCCCGCTGGAGCGCCGAGGCGGCCTGATGCAGGTCCGCTTCAGGTCTCACGATGGGTCTCCAGTGGACTCGGATTCGAACGCCACGGGTGACTCGTCGAGCTTGAATACCGACCATACGATCTTGCCGAAGGGGTGCCGATCTTCGATGCCCCAGTCATCGGACAGGACAGTGATCATGAGCAGTCCTCGCCCGGATGTCTCGGTGTCTTCGGGCTCGCGAAGCTCAGGACGACAATTGCTGCTGTCATGCACTTCGATGCGAAGCATGCCGGGTGCAGCTTTCATCTTGACGACAAACCCCTGGCCGGCCACGGCGCCGTGAGCGAGTGCATTGGTCGTGAGTTCGGACACGCAGAGGCGTATGTCTTCGACGCGTGCCGTCACTCCCCAGGCCCTCATCGTGTGGGTCGCGAAGTCCCTTGCCTCTTTGACCGTCATGAGATGGTTTTCAAATGCCTTGATACTGGTCCTGTGGGCGGGCGTCGTACGAGAAGCTTCGCTCCCTGGGGGCACATCGTGCGGGTTAGCCTGTTCTTGCATTGTTGGCGCACCCCTCATTGATCCCGCCGAGGCCTCTTCGTGGCAGGAGATGCTTATCTCCTTAGCCGCTAATGTAGCAAGGTAGTGCACCGGCCCGTGTGGCTTTCTTCGCACGATGTGGTCGGCGGTGTAACTCAGTTCCCAAGCAGATGCTGCTGGTAAACCAGTTCGTAGAGATGGCCACCCTTGATCAGGATTTGTGCTTCGATCGGCTGGTTATCAGCGGTGTGAACCGTGCGAAATGTGCGTAGTACGGGCACATCATCGGGAAGCTCCAAGCGCTCCAGCTCGTCGGTGGTAGGGAGCCGCACGGAAAGCTTGTCCACCCAGTGATGTGGTGGGAGCCCCAGCTCGGAGAGCAGACGTGGCGAGCCACCAGGAATCCTGCGACGTTCCGTCAGGGCAGTGCCCGTGGCGATGGAGAGCGGATGATAGATCCACGCGAGCTCGGTGGGTGCGTCGTTGAGCAACAGGAGCTGGTGGCGGACCGAAACAAGATCGTCCTCGGTGAGGTCGAAGGTCTCGGTGACAGCTGTGGGAGGCTTCACCTCGGCTACATCCAGAAGCTTCACGGCTCCCCGGAGCGATCGCTTGGCCGCCTCGGTCATCCAGGGATAAGCCTCATCGTCACGGCGTGGAGGCATGTAGGAAGCGGGAACGATCGCCAAGGCCGGCTCGGCGCGCACGAAGACCCCCACGCCGGCCCGGCCTACGATGAAGCCCTCGTCTTTCAGCACGTTCAGGGTCCGCTGCACGGTCTGACTGGTCACGCTGTACTGGGCCATCAGTTGCTGAGTCGTCGGCAAACGCACGCCGGGCAGCAGGTCCCCCGACATGATCAGGGCGCGAATCTCCGCCGCGATCTGCTGGTGTCGGGGCCGGGGGTCTGTCTTCTTGGTCATGGATCATCTCACTTTGAACTGGTAACGGAAACGGCGACCTTCGGGAAGCATCGTCATCACCGAAGCCTCGAACGGCACCCGTCCCGCCGCGAAGACAACCCTGAACAGCACAACCACCAGCGTGCCAACCTCCACGTCGAGAAGTGCGGCCTCCTCCTCCAGCGCCCGACTGATGGAGATGTCCTCGTACACCTCGTCGGGGACATAGCCGAGTTCCGTCAGAAGAGTAGACGCTCCACCAGGGATCTTGCGGGACTCGGCAAGCCGTGTGCCGGCGGCGACCGCTGCCGGGTAGTACGAATCGGTGAGCTCAACCGGGCGCTCATCCACAAGCATCACGCGGCGGCGAACGATGGCGGTGCCACCCTCTTCGATCCGCAGAGCCTGGGCCACCGGAGCGGGCGGCACTATCTCGGTCACCTCACGAAGGCGCTGAGAGCCGGACCTGCCCCTCTCGGAAAGTTCCTCCGACCAGGCATCCGCCTGGCCTTGCGCACGTGGGGACAGGTATGACTCCGAACTGCCGATCCAGCCTCCGAAATGGTCCATGGAGCACTCCGAGCGGTTTAGGTGGCAAAGTAGTAAGGCTGGTCTCACTCTACCGGCCACTGTTCCCGCGCCTCACGACCGCTTGAAGGGCACGCAACAGTGCATCGCTACTCTGTTCCCTCTAGAACAATGTGCCCATTCGGCGGGAACAGGCCGTCATCGAAGAGTCGCGTCACCGTCTGCACCGGGCGGCCAACCTCGCCGAGCATTCAGCGGACACCGGCCAATCCTGGTCACCACGTTCACCAAGACCTCGTGGAAGCTCTGGCCCATCAGCTCGATCTGCTCGTTCCCGACGGCACGCTACGGGCCCGGATCGACGTCGTACACGTGGACAAGCTCGTCAACGAGATCAAACGAGCCGCTCGGTCCTGATCAGGGCGGGCGGCCCGGCGGCGTGTCCCAAGCGACCACGACCGCGTTCCAGGTGCGGGCCGGGTGGCGTCGCACCTCCTCGTGGACCGCGGTCAGAATGTGGCGATCGGGTTGACCGGGCTGCCGGACGTACCGGCGAAGCGGACCGGCGCGACCGCGAGGTGGAAGTCCCACTGGCCGAGTTCGGCAGCCGTCGTCGCGCACGCCTCCAGGTCGCAGTTGTCGAGCATCCACAGGCCCATGGCGACGAGGCTCACGGCGTGAACCGGCATCAACACCGCTTCGTACCCCGATGGCTGAACGTCCTGGGGGGTGTCAGCGCCGATCAGCGCGACCTCCCGTTCATGCAGCCACGGCAGGCAGGACGCGTGCCACCCGGCCTGCGTGAAACCGCTGACCGCACCGGTCTCGTGCCGGGCGCGGCCATAGCCGGTCCGCAGGAGTACCGCATCGCCGGATCGCACCCGCACACCCTGGCGACGCTCGGCCTCCTCAAGATCGTCGGGAAACACACCCTGTCCCGGTTCCAGCCACGGCACATCCCGCACGCTCGCGATGTCCAGCAGGACACCACGCGTGATGATCCCGTTCGCCGCCGCCGTGACGGACGCCCACGCCGATCCCGTCGCGGCGTCGACCAGCGAGTGCGACCGCCCGTTGTACATCGTGCCGTCCCAGAAGATGTGGCACGGCGAGTCGACGTGGGTGAGGGTGTTGCCGTGGAACGTGACGCCGAGCCGCTCGGACGAAAAGCCCCAGCGCCGGTCGTCGCGGAATCCGGGCACCGGCATGTCCTCGGCACCCGGCATGTCGGCGGCGCACGGGCACGTCGTCGTCGACCGCTCCATGTCCTCCGGTACGGCGACCTCCCATGCGCACGACACGCTCCTGCCGTGGCGCACGGCCCGCGCCGCCGCCAGCCGGACGTCGTCGGTGATGTGGTTCAGAGTGCCGAGCTCGTCGTCGTCACCCCACCGTCCCCAGTTCGACAGCGTGTTGAAATACCCGAGCACGTCGTCCTGTGTGGGCACCGGTCGTCCTGCCGTCATCCCCGCATCGACTCCTCCGGTCACGTCCTTCGAGGCACAGCAGGCAGGGTATCCCGTTTCCTCGAACCCCTCTTCAGCCTCGGCTATCCGCTGGGCCATTGTGAGTGAGAGGGTCTGGCCCGCCGTGACCGGGCTTTCGTCTTGCCGATCGGCAGGCGCCGGCGTAGGTGCTGGTCGTGAAGGCTTTCGGCGGGGCGCCAGGTGGCGGCGGTGACTTCTTCCATTTGTAGTTCGGCGATGTCGGCCGTCGTGTGGAAGAGGAAACGGAAGTCGAAGTGCTGATGTTCCGGTTCGCTCTTGGCGTCGTTGGCGGGGATGGGGTGCACGTCGATGTGGAGCGGCCCGTCTCCCATCGGGTTCACGGCGCCGGCCGGGATGCCGGTCTCTTCGGAGAGTTCCCGCAGGGCCGCGCCGAGCAGGGTCTCATCGGTGTCTTCGAGGTGTCCGCCGGGGAGCAGCCAGGTGCCGAGGACCCGGTGGTGGACGTGAAGGACGAGACCCAGGTCGTTGACGAGAACGGCTCCGGCGGTGGCGTGGCCACGGAACTCCTTGCGGGTGGCGATGTCGGCCCCGGCGTCCAGAAGGCCGAGTACGGGCGTGAGCGCCGCCGTCTCGTCCGGGTGGGCGGCGAGGTAGCCGGTCAGGGTGTCGCGGATGTGCCGTGCCGTGATGGTCATGGATCACCTGTCGAAGTAGTTGAGCCAGGTCGCCGCGATCGCGGCTCTGTCGGTGGCGCTGACTTCGTGCATCCCGGGGGCGAGGTCGCCCCGGCTGAGCATGTGCATCCCGGCGACTATCTCAGCTTGTACGAGGTAGATGAACGGTCCCACGCTGGCGCCGTGCAGGAAGTTGACGGCGTTGCCCTCGTTGAGCAGGTAGAAGTAATGCCCGGTTGTCTGGTAGCGGGTGATGTGCTCGCCGGCGTCGGCCCGGCTGTACACGTTCGGGAGGCCAGCGAGGTCGAGCTCGTCCTCACTGCTGGTGACGGTGGCGACGTAGGCGCCGTTGCGCAGGCGAGGGAAGTCCTCGCCCCGCAGTGACAGCGCACCTGTGGCGCACAGCACGAGCCCGGCTCCCGCCAGCGCCGTCTCGCGGTCGCGGGCCACGGCGAATCCCTGACTGAGCGCCTGGGCACGCCGCACGGGGTCGATGTCGAACACCGTGACGTGCACACCCTTCGCATGCAGGAGCCGGGCTATGGAGCTGCCCAGCTTGCCGAAGCCGACGACCAGGGCCGGTCGGCCGGACGGGATGTCCCCCCGGCCGCGTAGGAGAGCCTCGGTGGAGAACACGACGGACTGCCCGACGAGGAAGTCTTCGGGATCCTTGAGCGGGGATCGGGCGACGGAGACGACCGGACAGGCCAGATCGGCGAGCCCGGCGTAGCGGCGATGCCCGTTCTCGGTGTCCTCCACCACGCCGAGGACGGACCCGGAGAACCGCTCGCACAGCGCGGCCAGCGAGGGCGCGAAGTAGCCGCCGACGTCCAGAAGCACGAGCGGCTCGCCGGCCGCTCGCGCTTCCAAGTAGTCCAGGGCGGCTTCGGGCGTCCCGAACAGCTCGCGGGACAGGGGGTCGCAGGAGACCAGGCGCTCGACCTCGCGCCGCGCCATGGGGTCGATCGACTTCGGCTTGGGCAGCACCGAGCGCAACCGGGAGACGGAGGCGACGGCTTGTACGAAGCTCGGGCGCTCGGACAGCAGGTGCGTGACCATGAAACACGTCGGCCGCGCGGCGGGTGCGAGCTGAGCGCCGATCTTGCCGAAGTAGGCGTCGAGCCGGGCACGTTCGAATGACTCCATGTAGTTCTCTCTTGGGGGACGAGGGGCGGAGACGTCTGGCTTTGGCGCGGTGAGGGGTCGGGCGGGGTGACACCGGCCCGGATACGGCCGGAGAGGTCGCCGGTGTGCCCTTGAACGATGGGTATCGGTGACCTCGCCGCTGGAACCCAGCTCATCGGCGGGCTACGCGGGATGAATGTTCACCGGTTTCTCGGGGCTTGAGACAGGCCGGGTGGTTCGGGTTTCTGCTTCGACCTGGCGCATCAGGACGAGGAGGCGTTGCGGGGTGGTCGCTTCCACGATGACGCCGGTCGGGTGGATCAGACCCGAGAAGGCGCAGAACCTCCTCCGCCAACTCGCCCACATGACGACCCACCCGGCGTTCTCCCGCTGGAGCGCCGAGGCGGCCTGATGCAGGTCCGCTTCACGTCTCACGATGTGGGCCTCCAGGATGCTTGCGGCTGTGGCACCGGCCGGCGTCAACCGGGCTTGATCTCCGCCCAGACGACCTTGCCGCCGGTCTCGGGCCGGCGGAAACCCCATCGCGTCGTGAGCGCCTCGACCAGGAAGAGGCCACGGCCGCCCTCGTCGTCAGGGTCGGCGTCCTTGATGTGCGGGGGGCTGGGGCTTGCGTCCCACACCTCGATCACGGCTCGCGAGTCCACGACGTGCAGGCTGACGCAGATCGCGTTGAGGCCGCTCGTGAGCTCGCCGTAGCCGGGGCTGTCGGTCATGATGCCCGTCTCCCTGATGGCGTTGGTGCTCAGCTCGGAGACCACCAGTTCGGCGGTCTCGATGAGGTGGGGAAGCTCCCACCTGTGCAGAAGATCGTGGACGTGGCGGCGGGCGGTACGTACCGAACCGGGGAGGGCAGCCAGCGCGAGGCGGCTCGTTGGGGGCGGTTCGGCCGCTTGGACGCTCGTTGGGTTCACGGTGCTGCCCCTATCGGGAGACCTTGGACAGAGGACGCGAAGCCGAATCGATGCCCTGGACTCTGGGCTTCGCGCGACATCGCTTGGTGACTCGCGGTAATCTAATGACTACAGCTCGTTCGCGTCAAGGAATAACGCAAGGTATGCGTGAACGCACACGGCATAGAGAGAAGGTCGTCATGTCACGGCGAGGTACCACCCCCACCGTCCGTCTCCGGCGCCTGGCTTCCGAACTGCGCAAACTCCGGGCCGCCGCCGACATGACCCGAGACGAGGTCACCGAGATCACGAGCATCAACGGGGCGACGCTCTACCGCCTTGAAACCGCCAAGGCCCGCCCCCAGGTGCGTACGCTGAGGACGCTTCTCGACCTGTACAAGGTCGAAGGGCCGCTACGTGAAGAGCTTCAGGCGATCCTGAAAGAGTCGGCCGAACGGAGTTGGCTGCACACGTTCGAGCGTGAGCTACCCGATCAGTACACGGCTTACATCGGCTTCGAGCAGGAGGCTCAGCGTCTGCTCAACTACGAATCCCTGTTCGTCCCGGGACTCCTTCAGACCGAGGACTACGCTCGTGCCGTCATCCGCAGCATGCCGCCGATGGCAAGCCGTGAAGAGGTGGAAGCCCGAATCGAGGCTCGTCTGCAGAGGCAGGCTCTCCTCGCCCAGGAGCGCCCACTGCACCTCTGGGCCGTCATCGACGAGGCGGTGCTTCATCGCCATGTGGGCGGACGGAATGTGATGAAAGCCCAGCTTCGCAAGCTGCACGAGGTCTCCCAGGAGCCCAACATCACGCTCCAAGTGGTCCCGTTCAACGGAGGCGCACACCCAGGTATGCATGGGAGCTTCATCATCATGCAGTTCGGCGAGGGAAACGAAGATGTGATCTACATCGAGGGCACGACGGCCGATCTGTTTCTGGAGAACGAGACCGACATCCAGCGATATAACCTGGTCTTTGAACACCTTCGGGCCGTCGCCGCGAGCCCAGAGGCTACCCGAGCCATGGTGGCCGCTGTGCTGGAAGCGGAGATCAAGTGAGAGGAACCGCAGGATGTCGCAGACCCCCGACCTGTCCCTCGCCATCTGGCGAAAGAGCAGCCGAAGCGGTGCCAACGGCGCATGTGTCGAAGTAGCGGCTCACGCCGGTGTGATCGGTGTTCGAGACAGCAAGAACCTCGGCGGCGCTGTCCTGGCGTTCAACTCTGACGAGTGGCACGCCTTCGTCCTAGGCGTGAAGTCCGGCAGCCTCGCCGCAACCCTTTGATCAACTTCAGGTGGCGTAGGCGGGCTCCGTCGCTGGTTGATCTCGCCAGGAAGTGGAAGCCGGATCCCACCTACGACTACTCGCTGGGGGTCCGGGCCATCCTCTGGGAGGAGGTTCCGGAGGGTCGACCGACCATCAACGCGCTCGAAGGGGTCGCGCCTGGCGAGCCACCTGTCGCCGTACCTCAGGACAACCCTTACATGTACTTCCTCGAACTGTGGGAAGCCCTCTTCTATCCCGCTGTGGAGACCGGGGACCTGCCGATCCTGCGAAACTTCATGCGGGCTTTCGAACGGATCCTCGCAATGGGCTCCGAGGTTGTGGACGAGAGCTTCGAGATGATGTTCCTGAAGGAGCTCATGACGCGGTACGACACTCTCGGTCACTGTTACGGTCCCCTCGTGCGGGAGAAAGTGCTAGCGCCAAGGGATTGAGGCCCGCCTTCACCGGAACCTAGACGTTCGCTGATGGCGGTCAGGCCAGCCCGCCATTGGCGTGGCCGTCAGCCAGAGGGCGTCGGGGCCGGCGAGGAAGGCTACGACGTCTGCCACGCCGGAGGGTTGCCCGAGGCGGGCCTGGTGTACTGACCACGGACGTTGGTGACAGCACGACAGGATCAGCGACACGCTGTTGATGGTCTTGAAATGGGTGAGGGCCTTCTGGCGTGGTGTGAGTCGACCAAGATTCACATCGCCCGCCGGAGGCCCTCATGCCCCACCGTAACGCCCCGCTGACCGAGACCGGCCGACTTCGGCTCGCGCGTTGCATCGTCGAGGACGGCTGGAGCATCCGCCGCGCGGCCGAACGCTTTCAGGTCTCCCACACCACCGCGGCCCGGTGGGCCGGCCGCTACCGCCAGTACGGCCCGGCCGGGATGGCCGACCGCTCCTCCCGCCCGCACCGCAGCCCGGCCCGCACCCGGCAACGCACCGAACGGCGGATCTGCAAGCTGCGGGTGACCCTGCGGCTAGGACCAGCCCGCATCGCCGCCCGCCTGGGCCTGACGCCCTCCACCGTGCACCGCGTCCTCATCCGGTACGGCATGCCACCGCTGGCCCACCTGGACCGGGCCACCGCCACACCCATCCGCCGCTACGAGCGCGAACGCCCCGGCGAGCTGGTGCACATCGACATCAAGAAACTGGGCAACATCCCCGACGGCGGCGGCCACCGCGTCCTGGGCCGCGCCGCCGGACGACGCAACCGCCAAGCCACCCCCGTCACCTCACGCAACGCCCACGGCAACCCACGCCTGGGCCACGGCTTCCTGCACACTGCCCTGGACGACCACTCCCGGCTGGCCTACACCGAGATCCTCACCGACGAGACCAAGCAAACCGCAACCGCCTTCCTGACCCGCGCCCAAGCCTGGCTGGCCGCTCACGGCATCACCATCGAGCGCGTCCTGACCGACAACGGCAGCTGCTACCGATCACGCCTGTGGGCCGACACCTGCGCCCAATTGGCCATCACCCACAAGCGCACCCGCCCCTACCGGCCACAGACCAACGGCAAGGTCGAACGCTTCCACCGCACCCTGGCCGAAGAATGGGCCTACGCCCGCCCCTACACCTCAGAAGCCGAACGCCGCGCAGCACTTGATCCGGCCCCTCCCCCCGAAGCGTGGACACCTTGAGTGCCAGATCATGGAGATCTGGAGACCAAGGAGTTCCTGGTGGTCATGAAGGTCTATCCGGCTGAGTTCAAAGCCGATGCTGTCGCGTTGTACCTGTCGGATCCGGCCCGGACGATCGCCTCGGTGGCCCGGGATCTGGGTATCAGCCGGGAGACGCTGCGGTTGTGGGTGCGCCAGGCCCAAGCGGCCGGCACCGCACCGGCCAAGGCCGGGCCGGTGCCGAAGCGCTCGAACGCCCCGATACCCTCCGACGACGTGGAAGAGGAGAACAAGCAGCTCAAGGCCCGGATCAGGGAGCTGGAGCTGGAGCGCGACATCCTGCGCCGGGCGGCCAAGTATTTCGCCGGGGAGACCAACTGGTGAGGACCCGTCAATTAACTACTGCCCGAGTTGATGTTGGTTTCGTAGGCGGTGATCTCGTTTTGGAGGGCCTCGATCGAGCGGGGCGGGTGGGTCCGGCGGCGGGGCTGGGCGAGGATTGCGGCCAGGTCGGGGGCGGCGAAGCCCAGCAGGGGCCGGGTCCGGTGGGCGTGGTAGCTGAGGGTGTTGCGGTCTCGGCCGAGTAGCCGGGCGGCCAGGGTGAGTGTGACGGTGTTGCGGTGGCTCAGCACCGCGGCCAGGACGTGGTGCTGGTGGTCGAGGAACCCGAACCCGGGATTGTGCCCACGCCGGTTGATGCCCTTGCGTTTCTCACGTTCGGCCTCGGCCAGGGTCCGGCGCCAGGGCTCGAGTTCGGTCACGAGCCGGTCGAACTGGTCGCGGGACATGCCGGTCAGAGCGGGGTGGGTGAGCAGGTAGGTGCCCTCAGCCGGGATCGGGGGCGCCTTGCCCTGTTCCGGCTCGGCTGGTGGCGCCGTGCTGGGATCGTAGGGCGCGATCGTGTAGTTCCACTCGCCGTGGAAGTCGTCACGCTGGACGCGCTGCAGGAGTACCTGGCGCTGCTCCTTGGTGAGGGTCCGGCCGGTGGGGTAGTCGCCCTCGTCCAGGACGGCGCTGACGGTCAGGCCGGTGCTGGTGCGGGTTGCCGAGATGCTCTGCAGCAGCACCTCATAGCTGGTCAGGGGCCGTCCACGCAGGCTGTGGGTGATGCGGGAGAACAAGCGGTGCTCGACCTTGTTCCACTTCGATGTCCCGGGCGGAAAGTGCAGCACGGTGACGGCCAGCCCGCATTCGTCGGCGAAGTCGGCCAGGTCGTTCTTGAACAGGTGGGAGTCAGCGGAGTTCGCCCCTCCGGAATCGGCGGTGATCAGAAGCCGAGTCGCGTCCGGGTAGCCATCTCGGCCTTGCTGGTTCCACCAGCGGCGGATCGACTCCACCGCGAACGCCGCGGTGTTGCGGTCGGTGCCCACATTCACCCAGCCGACGTCTTGACCCAGGTCATAGACGCCATACGGGATCGCGACCGGGGTATCAGCGAAGGTGAAGTCGTGATCTGGGGCCGTGATCGGGTTCCCCTTCGGCCGGTAGGTGCGGCCGGCCCGGGCGAAGTCACCGATCGGCTCCTTCTTCTTGGCGTCCACGCTCACCACCGGCAAGCCCTCAGCCAGGAACTGCTCGACCGTGGTGTTGATGTGCTGGAACTGGGCGTCGCGGTCAGGAACCTGGCTGCCGGCACGCTTCTTGGCCATGCCCTGGAGACTGAATCCCATCGAGCGCAGCAGATCGCCTACCGCCGGGGCGCTGATCGGATGGCCCGCCTCGGTCAACTCTCCGGCCAGGTCCCGCAGCGAGGCAGTGGTCCAGCGCAGCGGAGAAACCGGATCACCGACCTCCCGCGGCTCGATCAACGCCTCGAGCGCCGGAACCAGACCAGGATCCCGCTCAGCAGCCGACTTACGTCCGCCACCAGGACGGCGCACCCGTCCCAAGACCGGCGCACCGCCCGCGAGCTCGAGACGTCCCCGCGTGATGGTCGACTCCGATACTTCTGCCAGCCTGGCCACCACCGCGATCCCGCCATGCCCGAGCGCATCCGCCTCAGCAGCCAGATACAAACGGCGCTGCCGCTCGTCCAGATGCGGAAGCACAGCCGCGAACTTCACATCCAGGACCGCCAAGCCCGTCTCCGACATCGCCATGGAAAGCCAGTTAGCACACCACTCACTGAAGTCGCACCGAAACCAGCAGTAATTGTCTTACGGGTCCTGAGTCGCTTCCAGTTCGTCGCCGACCACGCCAGCGCCTTCGGCGTGAAGCGACTGTGCCGTGTCCTTGCTGTTTCCCGCTCGGGGTTCTACCGGTGGCGTGCCGCCGCACAGGTGCGGGCGGCCCGCGCTCACGCTGATGCCGAGCTCGCGAGGCGGATCAGGACGATTCACGCGGAGTTCGACGGCACCTACGGCAGTCCGCGTGTCACCGCTGAGCTGCGCCACGGCGGTGTGCGTGTCAATCACAAGCGGGTGGAGCGGGTGATGCGCGCCCATCGCATCGTCGGTGTGCATCTGCGCAAGAAGGTCCGCACGACGGTGCCCGAACGGTCGCGGCAGGCGGTGCCTGACCTGCTGGGGCGGGACTTCACCGCACCCGGGCCGAACCAGCGGTACGTGGGCGACATCACCTATCTGCCCGTAGCCGAGGGCCGCTTTGGTTTCGTTCGTGAGAAGCAACCGCAAATGTTTGCCGCTTTCGACCGCACCGAGGCGGGCGCCAGGGCGTCGGTGTTCGCGAGAAGTGACCGCAGCCATCGGCTCAGGGCCATTGGCATCGACGAGAGGTAGGGCATTGGCCGAGGTCAGCGGCGTCCACTCGCGTGGCGGCCGGGTGCGGTCAGAACTGGCGAACATCAACTCCGCCGGGTCGGGGGGTGCGGTCGCCGGTCGCGAACAACTGCGGTCGGAAATGGCGAACAAAACCACCGCTTCCTGTACCTGGCCACGGTGATCGATGTCCTGTGACAGCGAAGGCTGAGCATTGTCACCGAAGGTTGATGACCACTAGTTTCGTGCCACCGAAGGTTGAGTGACGCGTCGCCAGTCGTCA